>DMOO01000228.1 GCA_003456855.1 Sphaerochaeta sp. | reverse complement strand
ATAATCGTTGCCGGCGGATGTTACTTCCTGGGTGGTTTCGGACGTCTCTTTGACGTCAACGTCGCAGCTGAGGGCTACGATGCAATCATCCCTGCGATGCTCTCACATCTCTCTCCTGTGGTCTTCGGAGTGGCGCTGGTTCTGGTCCTTTCGGCCTCGATGTCCACTCTGTCGTCACTGGTTCTGGCATCAAGCTCCACGCTGACTCTGGACTTCATAGACCCGGTCTTCCTTGGCAACAGGAAGGAGGAGAAGAAGAACCTGCCGATCATCAGGATCTTCATCGCCGTGTTCATCCTGATCTCGGCTGTGATCGCAATAATCCAGTACAAGAAGAACGTCACCTTCATAGCACAGCTCATGGGTCTCTCATGGGGAGCTCTGGCAGGCTCGTTCCTGGCTCCGTTCCTCTACAGCCTGTACTGGAGGAAGACCACAAAGGCCTCCTGCATTGCCTGCTTCATCTGGGGTTCTGCCCTGATGCTTGCCAACATGTTCTTCAAGTCCAGCTTCCCCGCAGTGCTTCAGAGCCCGATAAACTGCGGAGCCTTCGCAATGCTCGGTGGAATGGTTATTGTCCCAATAGTTAGCGCCTTCACGAAGAAACCTTCCAAGGAAGAGGTCGACTCTGTCTTCTCCTGCTACGACAAGAAGGTCCTTGCTCCTATCAAGGATGTTCTAAGTGAAGAGCACGCATGAAATTATGTAACTTAGTCAATACTCCTTACTAATTTCTGGAGCCACCCTGACAGGTGGCTCTGACTTTGTAATGACGACTTACCAATGTCTGAAAAGCTTGATTTGGTGTAAGGAACTAATTCAAGATGTACATGGGAGACACAGGGCTTCTGATCAGCCATGCATTCGATGAGAACGGAATAGTCTCTGAGGAGATATACAGGAAGCTGCTTTTCGGAAAGCTTGAGGTGAACGAGGGAATGTTGTTCGAGAATGTGGTTTCCCAGATTCTTGTCTCAAAGGGCAGAGGTCTGTATTTCTACTCCAATTCAAACCGAGAGGACAAGGACCTCAGGATGGAGATTGATTTCCTGGTTTCAAAGTCAAAGGTGACGAGCCGTCACAACATCTCCCCGATAGAGGTGAAATCCGGAAAGAAGTACACTCTGTCCTCTCTCAACAAGTTCCGCAGAAAGTACCACGAGCAGGTGGACGTTCCATATGTCATACACATGGAGAATCTTAAGGAGCAGGACGGAATACTGTTCCTGCCGGCATACATGGCTGCCATCTGCCTGTAGCGCATCAGCCCTTTCTTCGATATGTCTCCCTGTATCTGGCTGGCGTGCAGCCGTTCACCTGCTTGAATAGCTTGTAGAAATAGGGTGTGTCCCCGAATCCCACGGAGTAGATTACGCTGTCGATTGGCTCATCAGTCTCCGAAAGAAGTATGCAGGCCTTGCTCATTCGCTCATTGAGCACAAATCTGCTGAAGGTCTCTCCTGTGGTCTTTTTGAAGACCTTCCCAAGGTATGCAGATGTCATGCCCAACCTTTCCGATACTGTGTCTATCGAGAAGTTCCGGTTTCCACAGGATTCCTTTACAATCCTGACGATTTCATTGACAAGCTCCGATTGTCTGCTGTTCCTGTTCTGTTCAACCGCAAGTTCAGTCTGATGAAGGATGTTTTCAATGTAACCATAGATCTCTGCGATGTACTCCATCTTGAGGAATTTGTAGAGAAGGGCGTCTGACAGAGAGGATTCCTCAATGCCGTTGTTCCTTTGGAGTTTGCTGATTGCATCCTCCAAGGCGGAGGACAGGTTCACAAGGCTTGCCTGTGCGCTTCTGTACGAGCCTCCGGATATTCCGTCCAGAATCTCTCTGAGATGGACCATGGCGCCTGGAGTATTGAGCTTGAGAATTTCCTCAGCCATTTTCCTTCGCAATGAATCCGGTATCGAATACGGTGTCATCTCCTGTTCCTCGACCATCGATCTAGTCACGGTTACCCCAGGTCCCAGGAGGGACCTGTAGGAGAGGGACTTGCTCAAGTATTCATATGTGGAGCTTGCGCTGTCCAATGTGCAGGGATCGGAGACGAACACAGAAACGGTTATCCCGAAGGCCGACAGGATTTCATCCTTCATTTTCTCCATGTCGGGCAATTCAATGGGGTTCTGGATGATCAATACGCAACGCTCATCATCCTCGTATGTTGACAATGGGTTCAGATTCACATCAATGCAGGAGGAGATGAATGAGCAGAGTCTCTCCTTGAATGTGTTTCTGTCCGCTATTCTTTCCATGTTGTCAACAAGCTTCGGGTAATTGTCGATTACAAAGATGGCCACAATAATCTCAACAGTGTTTTCCTGAATAATCCCAGGGGCTTCGAGAGAGGTTCCTGAATGCAAGGCTGACAGAATTATGCTCCTTCTGTTCGCTATGGCTGTCTCAGCCTCCTTCCTCTTGTTGGCTTCAATTGCCTCGTGCTGAGCCTTTATGTTCTTCCAGATGAACCTGAAAATGAATGCGGTCACAAGAAGGCTTGCTCCGAACAGCAGGGCAAGCAGGACTATGGCATTTCCATATCCTTTTGTTTTGGTTATGGAGTCGATCACATCCTCATCCGCCACCATTGCAAGCTTTGCCCTGCCGTTTAGGACCTCTGTCTGGCAGACAATGTACCTCTTGCCTTCTGACCGAAGAGAGAAGTTCTCGGGACTTCTCTCCATGCGTTTGAGAACCGTCTCCAGCAGGCTGTCTGTCGCCATGGCCTTGTTTCCTGCAATTGCATGCACTGATTTCGAGTTGTCCAGAAGCAACAGCAACTCCCCATCCGCCTCGTTGCTGTCGATGAGTTTGGACAGCATGTCCTGACGGATGTTCACCATGATCACATTCGATTCATTCTGGCCCACAAGTGTGTTGTACCTTATGAAGCTCAGGTATGGGATTTCGTCTATGGAAGGGAAGAACGGATTGAAGATGCGGAATATGGGGTCGAGGTTGTTTATGCCTGAGTGATCCATGAATATGTCCTTTGCCCCAAAGTCCGGAAAGTCCTTGGTCGGGTACACTGCTTCTGGCATATGGGGAGAGGAGACATAGATCATGTCGTTCCTGCGGTTGAAGATGTATATGGAGTCTATGAAGTAGTTTGAAGATTCATAGTGGCTGAGCCGTCTCAGACCTGTCAGGAGATCACTGGCGGACACATTCTCATAGTTGAGCAGTCTGGAAATGTCAGCATCCAGACTCACACTGTCAAGTAGGTCCTTCGTCGAGCCGCTGATTGCGTTTACATACAATGCCTCACTGTCCAGGGCCATCTGCCCATAGGTCATCATATGTCGTTCTGCAGTCCTTTCGTATATGAACATGAAACCGAACGACAGAATCGCGACCATCGCCAGGACGCCGAGAGAGAATAGTATTAGCAGACGGGTGGGTTTCATGGTTCTATTCTAAGTCAAGTTTCCGGATAAAAGAATGCAGACTTCCGTTGTTTTGACGAAAGTCTGCATATTTGGTTCAGTCTGCTGTCAATTGATGTTGTTCCTTGTGTAGTAGGCTTCCATCTGAGCCGACACCTCTGCAAGGAGCTTGTCGATTCCGGCGGCCTGGAGCTGCTTTCTGTACTCGGCAATCGCTGCATCGACATCATCCACAATACCGATGTTGATCGGGTATCCGTACTGCTGGACAACCTGGTTGACTGCGGCGAGCTCTGCCTGGACATTGGAATAGTCGAGTGAAGCTGAACCGAACTTGTTGAGAACCTCGACGGATTTCAGGTAATCCAAGAGTGGCTCATAGCCTTCCCATACGCCATCATCGTTTCTCATGAGGTTGCTGACTCTCATTGCGTACTGGGCTCCACTCATGCTGTGGTTGTTGACGGTTGCAGGATCCACGCCTACAGCTGGCTTGATGAGGTTGCCTTCGGCTGTGATTGTGAAGTGTCTTCCCTCGATTCCATACATCCACAGATCGAAGAGCTCCTGGTCTGTCTTTATGATCTCAAGTACTCTGAGGGCCCTTTCCGCATTTGGAGAGGATGCTGGGATTGCATACCCGTTCTCTGTCACCGGGTTGACGAATGTGTAGCCTGTGAGCTGTGCAAACGGCCAGTAGGCGCAGACTGCCTGAGGGACCTTTGTAGCCATGTAGGCCATCATGTTCTTCGCTCCGTCTGCATTTGCCTGTGTGATTGCACTTGTTCCCGCCTGGATGCTGCTCCATGGGTCTGTGGTGCTGGAGAGTGCATTGCTGCTCCAGTATCCTTTCTGTGCCCATGACTGCATTCTGTGAGCCCATTCGACATATTCGTCGGTGAACGGGTAGGCGATTATGTCATGGATGTCGTCCATGCTCTTGACCATCACGATAGATGATGTCGAGCCTGCAATTGCCTCGAATCCATAGTAAGCCTTGAAGAACTGGAACAAAGCCTGCTCCGGATTTCCGTCTATGACCCTGATAGCCGGCTCATTGGCTGCAATTGCATCTGCATAAGATTCGAAGGACTCGATGCTGTCAATCTTGGGCACTCCGTACTTTTCTCCAAGGTCCTGTCTGTAGAAGATTCCATTCGTTCCGAAGTTCGATTCATATGATGGAATCTCATACAATTTGCCATCGACCTTGGCCTGGTTCAGCTGTCCCTCTGTGAAATAGCTGTAGACCGTCGGCATGTACTTCGGGAACATCTCTGTCAGGTCTGTGAATGCGCCGGTTGTTGCATACTGGCTGTACAGGCTTGGGTTCACATACATCAGATCTGCGGGTTCACCTGTGGTCAGAATCAGTTGATACTGGTTCCTGTAGTTGTCCCATCCGAGACAGGTGACATTGATGGTGGTGTTGCATTTTTCCTTGAGCAGTTCATTGAACTTCTCCATCACCATCTCCTTGTCCTTTCCGGAAGAACCTGAACTGTACATGATGAGCTCTACATAATCCGAGAACGGATCATCCGATGTCTTTGGAACTTCTGAGGCGCTCTGGGCAAACAGACTAGTTGCCAAAAGAAGAACCAACAATAAAACCGATAATTTCCTCATAGTTTTTCCTCCTTGTAGTTAAACTCTATGAAATACCTTTTCTGATGCTTATGTCCTTGAACCTTGTGGTTCCCGTATAGCTTTCTCCAGTCGCAAGCCTTATCGGTGTATGGACCGGATCAATCAACCCTGTTCCGCCAATTGTTTCAACTGCATCAATGTTTATGGCATTGCCAGTTGAATCCGTTGAATGGCTTCCTTTGACAACCAACCTCACATAATGGTCTGCAGCGGTTAATCCATATGCAGAGAAGAGGCTTTTTCTGTATTTTGTAGAGTCTGCATACGTATCTATTGTCTCAATCAGACTTCCGTCAATGTAGACATCTGCCAACCCACAGTCGATGTCTTTCATTCCGAGTATGCTCACCGATGTTCCATTGAAAGTGAAGTCCATCTCGTCTCCTCTGATGGACGTGGTCAACAGCGTACGGTGATAGTTCTTTGCATTGCTTCCGGATTCCGCCCAGGATCCGATGTATTCAATCCTTTCATCAAGTTCCTTGAAGCGCTTGCATTCTATGGGAGTGGAAGAGTCAATCTGCTCGATTAGAAGGTTGTCATAGCGGACAATGTTATATCCGCTTCCAATCACTACATGACCACTGGGGTATTCCGTATCTGTTGTCTCTGTTAGAAGTTGATTGTCGTAGTATACTTGGATGACATTGTCACGACAGCTCAACTGCAGATTGTGCCATGTGTTGAGAGCGAAAGAGGAGAGAATTCCGCTTTGGAGTACAAGCGCTGCACTGCGCAGTTGCCATCTTCCATCGTGGAAGATTCGTATGTTGTAGCATTCTGCTGGGACGTTTCCCGTTGGCGCGAAGTTGCATCTTGCACCAAGAAGCACATAGCCTTCATAGTCGGTGTCAGTGATTGTCTCCATCAGGAAATCAAAGCTCACTTTGTAATTCTTCAGCTCCTGACCTCCAAGGATTGTATATGGGGAAGGAGTGGCACGCCTTTCCCAATCTATCGGCTTGTTGCTGTATTTGATGACCTGTTTCAAGCAATTACCGCCGTTTTTACCGCCGGGTGCTATCTCATAGGCCCCCGACTGGTCTACGGTGTATTTCGGCTGTTTGCCGATCGAATACGATTCGAAATCCTCTTGGTACGGCAGGCTGAATGATGTGCTTTCCGGAATTGAATGAACAGGCTGGCCCTTGGACTGCCCTGTTGTCGTTGTCAACGTGCAGATTGAATAAGGCGGTAATGTCACTGAGGCTGAGCCTGAATTCACCTGTACATCTGCAAGATTCATGAACTGGCTGGTTTCCGTTGTCTGCCATGCATGCAACGATGATGCCTGCAGATTGTTCAAGGTGAGGTTGAAAGTCTCTTCTGTGGCACTTCTGTTCAGGAGCACTATGCTGAAATCTCCGGTGCTGGAGTTTTTCAATGTCAGATAACTGTGTTCAGATGCAGTGTGGCAACCACTGTTTATGTAATACCAACCAGGCTCAAAGAACTGAGTGAACTGTGCAACAACCCAAAGTGCGGGTTCTATCTTGTAATGTCCTGTCCATGGATGGGCAGATTCGATGATGCCTTTGTATGTATATGGTACATTGTCGTATATCGCTTCTATGATTGGATGCATAACATACTGGACCATTCTTCCTGATGCATAGGATCGGATTATTTTGTGCGCCATGTCCAAGGCAGAGGAGAACTTGTGACGGTAAGCCACAACATCCTCGCTGTCAAAGATCGGGAGTCCGCAATTCTTTGCGGCATCAGGGCTGTCCTGTTTGTAGTGTGCATTTATGGCGTAGAGAGCGGCCTTCAATGCTGAATCGCTGTTTACCATTGAAGCTATATTCCAGTCTGTTGTACTGTCTGCTCCGGTGAGCTTCACATTGGGGAATCCATCGCTGTTGAGGCCTGGTCTGAGGACATTGACAACCCAGTTCCTGTTGAAATCACCTTCATTCTCATCCGACGAAAGAAAGTCGAAGTCCAGATTGAACTCATCCTTCGCCCCTTGGAGGAAATTCCTATAGTAGAGGTATTTCTTTGCATTGTCTGTGATCCATGATGGCGTTCCCCATCTGATTGCATCCATTATGATGTTCTGGTTTCTTGCCTTTGCCTCTGTCGCCAGCCAAAGTCCTACTCCTCTTGTTATGTCAAAGTCCGTCTCTGAGCGCATGTGGCTTGGCTCCGTGCCACAGGTGCCGTTCGCATCAGAGCCGATCTCGACTTTGAGCTGGTGAAAGGAAGCTCCATATTTGGGAGTGAAAAGGAGGTTCAGAATGTCATTTCGCTGATCTGCAGGATACTCTCGAAGGAGCTTGGTCATCCCGTTACTGGTGACTCCACCGATTCCTTCGAATTTCCTTCCGAGAACCGAGCCATCAATTGTTGCGCTGGTGGACATGTTCAGGACCTCCCAATCTGTGTCTGGTTAAAGTTTAGAAGGCTGGTTTTTCGGTTGTCTATTTGAAATAAAAGGCATGATTGGAGAAACTAAGCATTTTGCAGGGAAACCTAGAAAATACAATAGATAGCCGAAATTTCAAATTGAAGGCCAGGCGTATGCATTTGAAAATTCATGTGAGGGGCGAGTCATGGGAAAAGGAAAAGAAACGTTGCCAAAACATAGAATGCTGCCAAAGTCACAGTTCCTCAAGAACCGGACTCTGTGGCTTATGATAGCCCCCACGCTTGTTTATTTTCTGGTGTTCTGCTATCTGCCCATGGCCGGAATATGGCTTGCATTCACCAAGTTCAATTTCAGGCAAGGGTTCTTCAGGAGCCCTTTCGTGGGGCTCAAGAACTTCGAGTTCCTGTTCAAGAGTGGAATCATGTCTCGGCTTCTCAGAAATACGGTTCTGTACAATCTGGCCTTCCTCATTGGAGGGAACGTCGCCCAGATGATCTGTGCGGTCTTCCTGAGTGATCTGAAGAACAAGCGGTTCGTGAAGGTCAGCCAGAATGTGATTTTCCTTCCATATTTCATCTCGTGGGTTCTTGTTGGATTGTTCTCCTATGCCTTGTTCAATGTGGACAACGGAGTCGTAAACTCGATGCTCAGGGCCTTTGGTCTGAATTCCTACAATTTCTATCTGAAGCCCGGTTCGTGGCCTCCAATCATCATCTTCTTCCAGATCTGGAAGGGCTTGGGTTACGGAAGTGTGATATACCTCTCCGTCATAACCGGAATCGAGCAGGACATCTATGAATCCGCACGAATCGATGGCGCGACAAAGTGGCAGCAGGTTCGGTATGTCACGCTTCCTATGATAAAGCCGACGTTCATCCTGCTTGTGATGTTCAATCTCGGAAGCATCCTCAAGGGGCAGTTCCAGCTATTCTACCAGATCATCGGTAACAACGGCATCCTGTTCAATGCAACGGATATCATAGACACATATGTATACAGGTCTCTGATGGTCAACTTCGATATTGGAATGGGCTCCGCGGCAGGAGTTTTCCAGTCTGTCTTCGGATGTATACTTGTTCTTTCCGTGAATGCGATAGTCAAGCGAGTGAACAGGGATCTCGCACTGTTCTGAGGAGGATGGGATGCAGGGCAGAAACCATGTAAGAGACGACAAGGGAAGCAGGTCGTTCGCCATAATCGGATATACTGTGATGACAATTGTGACAATCATCAGCTTTGTTCCGTTCTGGCTCATGCTGATGGCAAGTATATCAGATGAGATGACAGTCCTGACAAAGGGCTTCAGTCTGATTCCCCGAAAAGTGTCATTTGCTGCCTACAGGTCCATCTTCGGAGGGTTCCAGCAGCTTCTGCGGTCCTACGGGGTGACGATATTCGTCACTGTTGTGGGTACCTTAATATCCCTCCTTCTGACTTCCATGACAGGCTATGTCCTGATGCGCCAGGATTTCAAGGCCAGGAACAAGGTCTCCTTCTTCATCTACTTCACATCTCTGTTCAGCGGTGGAGTCATCCCTATATACATCCTTTATGTGAAATACCTTCAACTGAAGAATTCCATCTGGGCTCTTGTGCTTCCATGCATACTGAGTCCCTGGAACATCTTTCTCATGCGAAACTACATGAAATCAATTCCATACAGTTTGGTTGACGCCGCCACGATAGATGGAGCCAACGACTGGCAGACCTACTTTCAGGTGATAATGCCGCTCTGCAAGGCCGGTCTTGCAACTGTAGGATTGTTCGTGGCGCTTACATACTGGAACGACTGGTACCATGCAAGTCTGTATGTAACCAAGGAGAGTCTCTATCCATTGCAGTATCTGCTGCATAGGATGCTTTCAAATGCGGAATACATGAGACAGGCGGCGGCATCCGGTGTCTTGGTAGAGGAAATGGCCGCACCGAGCGAGACGTTGAAGATGGCCACTGCGATTGTCGTCACCGGCCCGATCCTTCTTCTGTATCCTTTCATCCAGAAATACTTTGTGAAGGGAATCATGGTGGGTTCGATAAAAGGCTGAATTGAGGATACTGGAGGACAGCACCTATGCTCTATCCCGTTGAAAACAAAGTTCGTGCAGTTGTCTCCCTTGATGGGATTTGGGAGTTCAGGTTCGCTGACGAGGACTCCTGGAGGCCTGTCTATGTGCCGGCGTCGTTCAATAACCAGTTTACTGAGCCAAAGGCACGTTCCTATTGTGGAATTGTTGAATATAGAAGAAGCTTCGTCGTCCCTTTCTGTCTGGAGGGCCAAAGGCGTGTTCTCAGATTCGACTCCGTCACCCATAATGCCGACGTTTTTGTTGATGGGTCTCCTCTTGTCAGCCATAGGGGAGGATTTCTTCCTTTCGAGGTTGACATCTCAGAACTGAAACCTGGTATAAATCATGTCCTGTTAGTCAGAGTTTATAATAGAATCAACAATCATACATTCCCAATAGGCAATGAAACTGGAACTGCTTTCTTTGGCTCCGATAACCCTGGAATCCCAAGCGTTGAACACGGTAAAAGCAAACTGCAGGGTTTGAACCTGCCGAATTTCGACTTCTTCAACTATGCGGGCATCAACAGGTCTGTCAGGATATATACCACGCCGCAGTCTTTCATAGTAGATGTCTCCCTGGCAACTTCAATTGAAGGTTCTTGCGGCATGATCAGGTATGATGTCCACACCAGAGGCCACGAGGGGTTTTTCCTGTTTGAGGTGGTTGATGCAGAAGGCAGGGTTGTTGCATCGAGCACTGATCCAGCTGGAGGCCTGAGGATACAGGATGTCAGGACATGGAATCCATGGCCAGGGGAGCCCTATCTTTACACTGCAAGGATCCACTACTGCGATGACCTCTATGAACTGCAGTTCGGGGTCAGAACAGTGGAGATATCAGGGCTCAATGTTCTGGTGAACGGCAAGCCCTTCTACTTCAAAGGACCCGGCAAGCACGAGGATTCCCCGATACGGGGCAGGGGCGTGGACCAGTGTCTTAGCCTGAAGGACATCAACCTGCTGCATTGGCTCAATGCAAATTCCTTCCGGACCAGTCACTACCCGTATGATGAAACCATGTACCAGCTATGTGACAGGGAGGGGATTCTGGTTGTTGACGAGCTTCCTGCTGTTGGGTTGAACTTCGGAGGAGCGAAGAACCCATACAAGTTGGGGAACGATGAATATCACAGGGGTCTTCTTAAGGACCTTATTGAGAGAGACAAGAACCATCCCTGTGTTGTGATGTGGAGCCTTGGCAATGAACCTGACACAGAGCATTTCCCGGATGATGCTTACAATTACTGGCATTCTCTGTACCTTGCAGCCCATGATATTGACCCACAGAGCAGACCGGTGACAATGGTGTGCTGCCAGAATGACTACACAAAGGACATAACTACAAGGACAATGGATGTGGTTTGCATCAACAGATACTATGGATGGTACAACCTGGCAGGTAACATCGAGGTTGCCAAGAGTGCCCTGGATGAGGAGCTTCAGTTCTGGCAGAGACTGGACAAGCCTCTGATTCTGAGCGAATACGGAGCAGATGCAATCCCCGGAATGCATTCCATTGTTCCTGAGATGTTCTCGGAGGAGTTCCAGGTCGAGTATCTGAAGGCCATGAACAGCATTCTGGACAAATACGATTTCATAGCAGGTGAGCAGCCTTGGAATTTCGCAGACTTCGACACCCAGCAGGGGCCGATGAGGGCAGGAGGTAACCACAAGGGCCTTTTCAGCCGTGACAGAGCACCCAAGATGGCTGCCTATTACGTGCGTGAGAGATGGAAGACCCTTAGGTTGTCTGATCAATAGAAGAAATAGGCGAAGGCGGAGAACTCGATCTCGTTGGGATCCAGCAGGTTCCTGGCTATTGTGAGCCTTCCCGGGGCCCCAGGCCACTCGTCCAGCACCAGAAGCATCTCCGCTCCGACGCAGGCTATGAAGTTGCCTGTGGACATGTAGCCCAGCTCAACGAACGGACCGATGTAGGCGTTGAGGAATTTGGGGATCCTGAAGAGCTTGAACTGGGCATCAAGGTTGATTGTTCCTATGCTGTTTATCTCCTGTCCCTCTATCTGTACGTTGTCGTTTCTGATTCCTCTGACATTCTGGGTGAATAGCTCGGTCTTTGGCACCTCAGGGTAGTTTGCAAGTCTGAAGCACAGCCTTGTGGACAGCTGCATCCAGTCGAACGGAGTGGTGAAGAGGCTGGCATTTCCTGCAAGCTCATGATTACCCGAGGTTCTTAGAACCGCATTGATGTTGTAGGTGTAGCCGTCTCTGAAATCCCCGGACCAGTTTATGTAGTAGTCTTGTGCATTGAGCAGGAATGTCAGTACGGGCTTTCCTGGCTGGCCGTTTGCGGCAGGGACATCTAATCTGATTGTGGGTGTTATGTTGTGGCCTATGATGTTCTTCAAATTCAGGCTGGCAGAGACGTAGGTCGTGGAGTAGGCCATGTTCTCGGCATCCTCTGTGAAGTGGACCTCCTCGGCTATGTTGTAGGTGAGCTTGTCGTTGAAGCCGAACTCGATCCTGTCTATCGCCACCTCGATCTTCCTGTGGTCGCTTCTGAGGTCGGACTCCGGAAAGGAGTTGATGTAGACGATGTTGGCGATGTGGCCTGTCTCCAGGATTCTCCTTCTGAGCCTGTGGTCAAGCGTCAGTGTGGTCTCGTTGCCGTCCCTTCCGCTGTGCCTGAGGTATATCTGATTAAAGAGGTCCCAGTTCCTTCCCAGAGGGAGGTCCGTCTCCAAGTATGTGTTCAGGTTGGCGTAGCCCCAGTCATGCTTGTTGTCGTTCTCCCTGACTGCAAAGGAGAACTTGGTTTTTCCGGTGGTTCCCAGGAAGTTCTGATCCTCCACGTAGCACTGATAGAAGAAGCCGTAGTTGGAGTCGTACGAGATGCTGGGGAAGACTATGAAGGACAGGGCTCCGTTGATGTGGATCTTGATCGTCACAGGAACCTTGCCGTCAACCTCGGCTCCCGCCTCCCAGCTGGCGTCGACGCCCTTGAAGATCCTCAGGTCCAGCAGGGCCTGTCTCTTTCTCTCTATTGCGTACTCAAGCTCCTCTTGGCTCTCGAAGGTTTTTCCTTCGTCATAGGCGATGTGCCTTCGGACCGCATTCTCCCTGGTTCTTCCCTTGATGGTGATTTCATACTTATCGATAACATAGGTGGTCGCCAAAGCCTGGAATGTACAGAGTACGCCAATGATGATGGTTATAACCATTCTCTTCACAATGCCCATAGTGTGAATTTATCTTTTTTTATAATGTGAGTAAAGGACTATTTATTTCAGTGGTCAATAGAAGAAATATGCATAGATGGTGACTTCATATTCATCGAGGTCTGTCAGGCTCTTGCCTATTGAGATTCTTCCCGGCGACCCTGGCCACTCATCGAGGATCAGCACCATCTCAAGTCCGACTGTGGCAAGGAAGTGGTCGGGAGCCACATACCCCAGATCAACGAAAGGCCCCAAGTATCCTCTGATGAGCTTTGGAATGGTCAGCACGTGGAACTTCGTATCAAGGTTCAGGACGGCAATGTCGTGAATCTTCTGGTTGTGGATCAACGCATTGTCATCCATTATGCCTCTCATGTGTCCTGTGAACTCGTTGATCTTGTAGTCGACATAGGTCGTGTCGTGTCTGAATACAAGTCTTGTCGACAGTTCAAGCCAGTCGAGCGGTGTGCTGAAGAGCCTTATGTCCCCTTTGAACAGGGTGTCCAGCTTTGTGTTGATGTACGCCTCAAGATAGTAGTTGTATCCGCTTCTGAAATCGCCATGCCATCTGATCCTGTAATCCTTGGAGATCAGCTTCAGGTAGAGGGAAGGACTGCCCAGGGTGCTTCCCCAGGTGTTCTCCTCCAACATCAGCGCCGTTGTCAGGTTCAGACCTGTCAGCTTCTTCAGGTTGTAGCTTCCGGTCAGTGTGGTCTGGGTGTCAGTCCTTGCCTTGCTGTCCTCGGTGAGGGCTGTGACGTTTCTGAGGTTGATTGAGAAACTGTCGTTGAAGGCCAGGTCTGCCACCTCTATTAGACCCAGGACCTTTCTTAGGCCGGTTCGCATCTTGGACTGTGGATTCACCATGAAGGTCAGGGTGTTGGTGAATGAGCCTGACTCGAAGAGCTTTTTCCCCAGATCGAGATCGATGAATACCATGGATTTCTCATTGTCTTTCCCGTTGAGGTCCAAGCCCAGTCGAGAACGCAGGTTCCATGACTCCCCGAAAGGAAGCTGTATCTCAATATAGGAGGTCAGCGATGAGTGCTTCAGCTCATGGACATTGTCGTTCTCCTTCAGGGAGATGGAGAACTTCAACTTGCCGGTTGTACCGATGAAGTTCTGGTCCTCGACATAGAACTGTGCGAAGAAACCGTAGTTGGAGTCGTAGGCAGCACTGGGGAAGGCTATGAAGGAGAATGCCCCCACGATGGAGAAGTGGATCCTTACGGGCACATAGCCGTCATGCTCCATGCCCTCGGTCCATGATGCCTCCACTGATTTCAGGATTCTGAGATCAAGGAGCTTCTGTCGCTTGGCGTCTATGGCCTTCTGCAGCTCCTCCATGCTTTGGAATTCGGCTCCCTCGTCATTCCCGACGAGTCTTCTGACGGCGGACTCCTTTGTCCTTCCCACTATGTCTATGTCATAGCCTTCGATTCTGTATGTCGCCGCAAACAGATTGAAGAAACACAGCAGAAGGAGAGAAAGAATTAGTGTGAAACGTTTCCCTATACGCACAAGGAAAAATTTAATGATTTTCTCCCTGTGCGTAAAGTAAAACTATCTGCAGGCGTCCTTTATTGTCTCGATTGCCTTCTTCAGGACATCCATCGGGATGTTCAATGCAGGCAGAAGTCTGACCTTGTCCTTGGCTGTAAGGCAGAGGACTCCGTTGCCCATGCACTTTGCAACGACCTCTCCGGCAGGCTTCTTGGTCTTGATTCCGACCATCAGTCCCATTCCGGTGATTGCCTCAACTCCAGGAGCCCCTTCAAGTGCCTTCTCTATGTAGGCGCGCTTCTCCTTTACCTCGGAGAGAAGCTTGTCGTCGATTCTCTTCAGGATGCTGATCGCGGCTGCGCAGCAGACGGGGTTTCCGCCGAAGGTCGAGCCGTGGTCGCCGAAGCCCAGGACATCCTTGCACTTGTCGCTTATCAGGGTGGCTCCAAGAGGAAGTCCGCCGGCAAGGCCCTTTGCCGTCGAGACCACGTCAGGCATTATGCCGAAGTTCTGATAGCAGTAGAGCATGCCTGATCTGCCGTTTCCGGTCTGCACCTCATCGACTATCATGATGATGTCGTTCTCCTCGGTGAAGGTGCGGACGTCCTTGACGAACTGCGCGTCCAGTGGGAGGACTCCGCCTTCGCCCTGGATGCATTCGATCATCACGGCAGCGGCGTTGGTCTCCTTTGCGACTTTCTTCAATGTCTCGATGTCGTTGGCCGGGACGCTCACGAAGCCCGGTGTCAGCGGCTGGAAGAGCTCGTGGTAGTGCTCCTGCCCAGTTGCGGCCAGTGTGGTGAGGGTCCTGCCGTGGAAGCTGTTCTCAAGGGTGATGACCGTGTAGCAACCACTGCCTTTCTTGTCGGCTGCGTACTTTCTGCCGACCTTGATGGCGCACTCGTTGGC
>DMOO01000115.1 GCA_003456855.1 Sphaerochaeta sp. | reverse complement strand
GTGAAGCGCTCACGTGACCAATCACAGGAGGAACCGATCTTCTTGAGCTGGTTCACGATTATGTCGTGATGCTTCTCCTTGACCTGCCAGGTTCTCTCCACGAACTTCTCTCTGCCGAGGTCCTGTCTTCTGAGACCTTCCTTGGCGAGCTGCCTTTCAACTACGTTCTGGGTTGCAATACCAGCGTGGTCGCAACCTGGAAGCCAAAGGGTAGGTCTTCCGTTCATCCTGTAGTATCTGGTGAGAATGTCCTGCAGAGTGTTGTTCAGGGCATGGCCCATGTGGAGAATACCAGTGACGTTTGGTGGTGGCATGACGATTGTGAAAGGTTTCCCTTCACCGTCTGCAGGCTTGAAGTTGCCGTCCTCCACCCACTGCTCATAGATCCTATCCTCGAAATCTTTTGGATTATAAGTCTTTTCGAGCTCTATAGCCTTCATCTCAACTCCTTATGTAACTGCTTGCGCGTATACATACATGAATTATTAATTTAACTTGTAAATACTATACCAAAAACCACATCAAAAGCAATGAATAATTACCATCTACGGTAACGATGGCTTTTTAATATATTTTTAATAGTCTTTCAATAGTATTCCAATATTATTATAATATATTTTAAATATAAAATCAATAGATAAATAGAAAAATTTAATAGTTTTCCTATTGGTTTAGTATTGTTTTTGTAGTGTTTTACTTTTGTTTTCCATCGTTTCTGTTTATAATGATATGGTTTTAATATGATTATAGTTTTCTTCCATTGCACATGAACCATAGAGCGAAACTGTGTGAGGACATAAAGAATGAAGCCCTGCACAGGCAGGGCTTCATAGGCATGGTTTATACTAATTTAACAAATTAGTGTTATGATTAATTGGAGGCTGTCTCCACAACCTCTGTCTCCTCTGCTGAGAAGATCACAGTACCGTCGGAAGCGACGATCTGGTTGTTCTCATCAAGCAGAAGACCTGTGGCAACGATGGTGCCTTCCTTGTTCTTTGCAAGACCGTCAGAGGTGATTGTGATCTCCTTTGCCGGGATCTTTGCAATGACCTTGACCTCTGAGCTCATCTTGTCCAGAGAGAGAGGCTGGATGCTCTTGAGGCGAACCTCAACATCATAACCTCTTGCATCAAGGTTCTTCAGGATCTCATCAACAGAATAGTTCTCAAGGCTCTTTGATGTTGCTGCATTGTCAGTTGACCTTGTCTGTGTGATATTGTTCAGATCTATCGTTGTGCTGACATCCGGAAGAAGGATCTGGTTGTCGCTAGCACTGTTGTTTCCAAACACGGCCCAGGAGCCAACGAAGACAACCACGAATGCTGCTGCAACACCGACCATCTGCGGAGCTGTAAGCTTGAAAGTCTTATGCAGGAAGGACTTCTTGCCCTTTCCCTTTGAAAGGTAATTCTTCTCAATCATTGAGAGAACCCTGTCCTTGCGTGGCTGGATTTCCTCATCGGAGAGCTCAGCGGACTTGACGGCCTCACTAACCTTCATGAGATTCTGATAACGGGTTCTGCAGCTGGAGCAATAGCTGAGATGCTCTTCGACCTGGCTCTTCCAGGGCTCTGTCAGCTCACCATCGAGATATGTATTGAGAATCTGATCATCAAGGCACATTCACTTCCTCCCGATCCAGTTTAGCCTCGAGCTCTTTTCTAGCTCGGTGCACCCGGACCTTAACATTGCTTTCGGAAATCTTCAGAACCCCTGCAATCTCCTTGTAGTTGAGCCCTGCGTATTCCCGAAGAACAATCACAGTTTTATAGATCTCAGGCAACTCGCTTACCGCTTTACGCACAGCCGCCGTCGATTCTTTGAGCAACAACTCCGAAGCCCCGTCCTTGAAAGGATTTACCAGCGGTCCTCTCATGACTTTCTCCAGTGATGCCGATTCTCTCACCTTCCTCTTGACGTGGTTGATCGAGAGGTTCTTCACAACTCTTATCAACCAGAACTTGGCATCATCCATTGTCGGAAATGTCATGTCCTTGTCATAGAATCTGATGAAAGCATCCTGACAGATGTCCTCGGCGACATCCTGATTGTAGGTCACGTGGTACGCAACCCTCATCACAACCGGAAACACCTCGTTGTATACCTGCCTGAAGGCCAATTCATCGCTGCTTCTGATTTCCATAAACTTTAACAACCGTCCTCATCAAAAGTTACATCAAGTTCACATCTTTTTTTGTAAAGATGGTCCATTAGGTGTATCCTTGAGCAGATATCCCATATCATCAATCTGCTTTCTGTAAAGATCAGCAGATGCCCAATCCTTGTCTTTCTTTGCTTCAGCACGTTTTGCGACAAGCTCCATCACCTCTGCAGGGATGTCAGCGCTCTCGTCCTTCTTGGCCTTGATCTCTGAGAGCTTGAGTCCCAGGACCTGGTCCATGTAATTCACGACAGCCCTCTTCTCGGCATTGCTCAGGGAATCGTCCTTGAGCATGGTCCAGAGAACCGAAAGTCCACGTGCGGTTGCAAGGTCGTTGCAGACGAAGGCATCGAACTGGTCCATGTAGGCATGGGCCTTCTCACTGAGCTTCTCGTCATCCGCGACCTCATCGCCAAGAGAGGCGATCCTGTCGTTCAGACCAAGTCTTGCGGTCCTTGCACCATCCATTCCAGGATAAGAGAACTGGAGCTGTGTCCTGTATGTTGCACCAAGGCAGAAGTATCTGTAGTCAAGCGGGTCGTAGCCCTTTGAGGTAAGGACGCTCATGGTCAGGAACTCGCCTGAACTCTTTGACATCTTACCCTTGTCAGAAAGAAGGAACTCTCCATGCAGCCAGTAATTAACCCATGTGCTGCCGGTGCATGCCTCGCTCTGTGCGATCTCGTTTGTATGGTGCACAGGAATGGCGTCGATTCCACCGCAGTGGATGTCGAAATGCTCTCCAAGATAGGTCATGCTCATGGCAGAGCACTCGATGTGCCAACCCGGATATCCGCGGCCCCATGGGGAATCCCACATCATGGCCTGCTCACCGAACTTGCTGTTGGTGAACCAGAGGACAAAGTCCTTGGGGTTTCTCTTGTTGGAGTCGATGTCGATTCTGGCTCCACTCTTGAGATCCTCAAGGTTGAGCTTTGCAAGCTTTCCGTAGTCAGGAAGCGTATCGATAGAGAAGTAGACGTTTCCACCGGCTATGTAGGTGTGGCCACCGGCCTCAAGACGCTGAATCAGCTTTATCATCTGCTCAATGTGCTTTGTTGCAGGGCAGATAACGTCCGGTCTGATGATGTTCAGTGAGTCATAGTCCTTGAAGAAGGCATCTGTGTAGAATCTTGCGATGTCCCAGACGCTCTTCCCCGTCTCACGGGCGCTCTTGGCCATCTTGTCCTCTCCGTCATCACCATCGCCCGTCAGATGTCCGACATCAGTGATGTTCATGACATGCTTGACCATGTAGCCTGCATGCGTGAGAACCCTCTTCAGGGTATCCTCGAAGATGTAGGTCCTGAGGTTTCCGATATGGGCGAAGTTGTAGACTGTAGGCCCACAGCAATACATTCCGACACGACCCGGCACGATGGACTTGAATTCCTCAACCGTACGGGACATTGTATTATACAGGTATACTTTCATATATACTCCAAATCTAATACTAAAGAATAAGCATTACAGCGTAAAAAATCAACGTTATTGATTCTGCGCCCTTATTGTGGTTAAATCAAGTGATGCAATATGTTTTTTCTGTGTTGCATCTTATCCTGGAAATAATAATTTTTGGAGGAACATAATGGTTATTCTGACACTGAACTGCGGAAGCTCATCTGCCAAGTATCAGGTCTATGACTGGGACAACAAGGACGTCCTTGCTGTTGGCGTTGTAGAGAGAATCGGACTCGAGTATTCAACAATCGAGCACAAGGCAACCGGCAAGGAGGAGTTTGAGGACAAGTTCTCATGCCCAACCCACAAGGAGGCCATCGAGCTTATCATAAAGCTCATCACAGACAAGAAATACGGTGTCATCAAAGATGTCTCTGAGATCGGTGCAGTAGGCCACAGAGTCCTCCATGGTGGAGAGATTTTCAAGAAGTCAGCACTGGTTACCGACGATGTCGTCGAGAAGCTCAAGACCATCATCCCACTCGGACCACTACACATGCCGGCAAACATCATGGGCATCGAGGCAGCAAGAAAGGTCATGCCGAACGTTCCACACGCAATCGTCATGGATACAGCCTTCCATCAGACAATGCCACCAGAGGCATATATGTATGCAGTACCATATGAGTGGTATGAGAAGTTCAACGTCAGACGCTACGGCTTCCACGGAACAAGCCAC
>DMOO01000083.1 GCA_003456855.1 Sphaerochaeta sp. | reverse complement strand
TGTCATAGGTGACCATGACCTCAGGCCAATGGACCATCGGGGCTGTAACGAAAGCGAATGTGTGCTTTCCTGTCTCAAGGGTGTCACCCTCCTTGACCGCACGGCAATTTTTGACTGTCTCAGCATCGAAGAACTGGGCAAGCATGTCCAGGGCCTTCTGAGTTGCGACAACAGTTGCCTCAGGATGTCTGAGCTTCAGCTCCTGCAACGTTGCGGCATGGTCAGGTTCGACATGGTTTACAATCACATAGTCAAGAGGCCTTCCGGCAAGCAGGTGCTCGATGTTCTCGAAGAACACCTGGGATACAGACTTGTCAACAGTGTCCAGGACAACGGTCTTCTCATCAAGAACCATGTAGGAGTTGTAGGAAACACCTCTTGGAATCGGGAAGACGTTCTCGAACAGTGCCAGACGTCTGTCACTTGAGCCTATGAAATGGATGTCATCGGTAACTACCCTTGTACAGTACATTCATTCACCTCAAATTAATAGTTTTCTGCGTTGACTTCGAAGTATGCCTTTGGATGAGCGCAGACTGGGCAGACCTCTGGGGCCTTTGTACCAACGATAAGGTGACCACAGTTGCGGCACTTCCAGACCTTGACCTCGCTCTTCTCGAAGACCTTTGCAGTCTCAACGTTCTCAAGCAGAGCTCTGTAGCGCTCCTCATGATGCTTCTCGATGGCAGCGACCATGCGGAACTTTGCAGCAAGAGCCTTGAAGCCCTCTTCCTCGGCTGTCTTTGCGAAGCCTTCGTACATATCTGTCCACTCGTAGTTCTCACCAGCTGCAGCTGCACCAAGGTTGGCTGCTGTGTCGCCGATTCCCTCAAGCTCCTTGAACCAAAGCTTTGCGTGCTCCTTCTCGTTCTCTGCCGTCTCAAGGAAGATGGCTGCGATCTGCTCATAGCCTTCCTTCTTTGCAACTGATGCGAAATAGGTGTACTTGTTTCTTGCCTGGGACTCGCCTGCGAATGCAGCCTGCAGATTCTTCTCTGTCTGTGTTCCTGCGTACTTGCTCATATTTTTCTCCTTTTGGTAACTTCCTGGCTTACCAATGCCCTTTGCGCACATGCGCATAATACTACGATACTAAAAACAAAATAAATTGCAATACCGAAATGTCAGATTCCACTTATATTCAGGCTTCCACTTACACTGCTTAACCTTATCTTGGATGCACCGTTACCGGCCACCATCTTCTTATTGTTTGTGGTCACTGGAATTGAGCAGTTTATCTTGCCGCTCACAGTAGAAATCTCAGCCGTGAAACCGCTGTCTGAAGGTATCAAGAGGTAGATGGAGCCTGATACAGTATTCATTTTGACCTCATCGGGGCAGACCCCCATCCTCAAGGTGCAGTCTCCGCTTACGCTGTTGACGTCAACTGACCTGGTCCTCGATGCTGAGATCTCGATTTCTCCGGATACTGTGTCAACATCGTACTCAAGGGCCTCAACCTCACAGATGAAGTCGGAAGACACACAGTCAAGGTCCACATCATCAAATACAAAACCCTTTGGAACCACCACCACAAGGTTCTTGCCCTCGTTAAGCCCCTTGGAGATGCCTGACTTCTGGAACTTTATCCTCAGAGTGGAACCGTCCAGATACCAGCGAAGAAGGTGGTCCTCTGAGAGATCACCCTTGAAGCTTTCGGAGAATGATATGTCATCACCGTTCCCATAGGTCACCGTCACATCACCGGAGACCCAATCGATCTCAAGATTCTTGACCTTGGAGGCTGATACTGCTCCGTTTCCGATGGAATACTTGTCTCCGTTGTCATACCGGTAGACGCTTTTTCCAATGCTGACATTCTTGTTGTTGATTCGGACACAACTTGTGAAAAGAAGTCCTGAAACCAAAATAAACGCTAAGATTATGATAATATGTTTTCCCTTCATACCTTCAAATCTCCATTACACAAAAAGAGGATCCGCATTGAAACGGACCCTCTTCACTTCGAGTTCGATGCTGTCAGTCCTGAGCAAGCTCCTGAGCCTTCTTGGTCTCAGCCTCGATTCTCTCCTCTATTCTCTTCTGGAACTCCTTTGCCTTCTCCGGGTTGGAGATGATGAAAGCCTTGCTGTAGTAGACTTCCTCTGCCTTGAGTTCCTCTTTGACTACTGATGGAGGAAGCATGATGTCCTCTTCAGTATCCCAATAATAAGTTCCGATGATTTTTTTGATCTGTCTTTTCTTCATGTATTAATTGATAACATATTTTAAGAAAAATGGACACAATATTATATTATTTTCCATTAAATTGTTTTACAATGGTCTCTGCAGATGATTGTAGACTTCACTTATCAGTACCAATACGAGCTCTGCTCCTTAATATTCCTCTGTTGTCTGACCATACAGTTCTTCTCGTCAAAGAGGTTCCCAACTACAACGAGCTATCTTTTCCAGTGGATATTGCTGTGCTCCTTGGCAGACCTTTCCCTGGATGTCATTGGAAGCATAACCCTTGCCTACATCGAGACTGTTCCCATTTGGGTAAACTATATAGTGAACGGACTGTTCTACATTTTCCAGACGATCCTTCCTGCATTGGCGACCACTTATGTCATCTATGCTCTCGGGTTGTCATATAGGAGAAACCCAAAACTAAGCCTGACACTGATTCCAGGAATCCTGGTTCTTGTACTTCAGATAACAACTCCTCTTACCGGCCTGATGTTCTCGATAAGGAAGGTTGACGGAGTCACCAGGTTCATTCAGGGTCCAATGATAAAAGTCCTTTACATAATCGTCGCATTCTATCTGTTTGTGCTTCTATGTCTGGGCTTTGTCTACAGGTCAAAGATGTCGAAGAAGCAGATCATCACGATTTTCTTCTTCTCCTTACTTGTCACGGTGGCCATGGTTCTCCAGATCATGCACCCCAGCATCCTCCTGACAGGAACCGGGATCACCCTTGCCATCATGCTCTGGGACCTGACTCTACAGAACCCTGAGCACATGATCGATGATTCGTCCGGGGCCTTCAACATCGATGCCCTGAACCTATACCTGGAAAGGTCAAAGATCATAGGCCACGTCTATGCAACAGTTGTAGAGATTGATGGATTGAGTGCAACTGACAGAGGTATAGAACCAGGTGCAGCCAATGCATTGCAAAAGAGAATTGGTAGCTTCTTTTCATCACTAAACAAGAGAACCGTCTGGTATTTCAAGGAATCGAGGAGTCGTTTCTGGATTTTCGCAAAGAATCAGACAGAGCTCGAGCAGATGTCCACAATGATAGTTGACAGGTTCAACGAGAGCTGGAACGCAGGAGGTTTCGATGTCGATCTCCTTGCAAGGGTCCTCTACTTCTCCACAAACACATCCATTCAGCTCTCAAGCGCCGAGCTCATAGCAATAGTGGGTCAGGCCCTTGACAGCGAAGGCATGATAACAAGGCAGAAGAACAAGTACGTCATAGATTCAAACCTTCTGGCAAGATACAGGAGAAGGAACCTCCTTGAGGAGTCTCTCCGACGTTCATTGAAGACCAATGAAGGCTTCTACCTCTGCTATCAGCCCATCATATCCATGAAGCCGGATTCACCAACCATCGCAGAGGTCCTCCTCAGATTCAACGACCCTAACCTCGGTGCGGTCTCACCTACTGAGTTCATTCCTATCATCGAGGAGAACGGACTCTCGATGCTCATGGACAACTATGTTGTGGATACAGCCTGCAGCTTCCTTTCCAACCACCCTGAGATCGATGTGCTTCACATAAACCTCTCGGCTTCGGAGTTCTACAACAATCCGGTCAAGAGAATCTCCTCAATAGTTCTGGGCTACAACATCTCACCGTCAAGGATATGCTTCGAGATAACGGAGTCAGCAGCAGCAAGGAACCCTGAGATGCTCAGCTCCTTCATGACACAGATGATCGCATTAGGCTTCTCCTTTGCGCTTGATGACTACGGAACCGGCTACTCCAATGCAATCCAGGTCATCAGGATGCCGTTCAAGACAATCAAGACAGACAAGGTCCTTCTCAATGAAGGCGCAAAGAGCAAGGGCTTCCTGGAGTCTACCATCAGGATGTTCAATGAACTTAAGATGGATATGATCATAGAGGGAGTCGAGACGAAGGACCAGCTGGACAGGGTTGTCTCCTACGGAGCGAACCAGATTCAGGGCTTCCTTTTCTCACCTCCTCTCGTTGACGTTGACTACCTCTCCTTCATAAGCAGCGGCAAAGACAAGGCAAGGTGATCGTCGTGGCAAAGCAATTCAATCCAGATAACATAAGAATCGCCGCCTTTGACCTTGACGGAACCACCCTCAACGAGGGTGTCATGTCCGCAGAGGTCCAGAATGCCCTTGCTGCACTTACGGCAAGAGGCATCGCAGTTGTGGTGTCCACAGGCCGTGACATCTGCCAGATACCACTTAGGGTCCTGGGTTGCTTCGAGTACAGGATCACAACAAACGGCGGAAGCGTCACCGACAGCGAAGGAAACATAATCTCTGAACATCCGATTGACCCGAAAACTGCAAGGGAGGCCCTCCACATAATCCACAAGGGAAAGGGCTACAGCTGCCTCTACTACAATGGCTTTGTGCTAGCATCCTTGGGCTTCCTGTATAGGATAATCACAAAGACCAATTACGCCTCCAAGTCACACAGGAAATCGACAAAGGACGTCAGGAAGGGAACCGGCAAGGTCTCCTTCAGGATGCACAGGCTCGTAAAGAAACAAGGTATTAATATCTATAAGATACAATCGTTCTTCAAGACCAGGGAGGATGCCGACAGGACAGCCGAGATGCTTAAGGCCCATGGTAGGCTGAATCCGGTGGTCGTGGAGGACCTTGGCATGGAGACGACCTTCCAGAATGTGTCAAAGGCACACGGTCTGCTGGAGCTCTGCAAGAAGCTCAACTGCACCCCTGAGAACATCGTAGCCTTCGGAGACAGCGCCAACGATCTCGAGATGCTGAAGCTTGCCGGCTATTCCGTAGGAATGGGTAATGCGGAGACCTGCGTAAAAAGCCAGGTGGACTATGTGACCGGTCCAGTGACCGAAGATGGAGTGGCGGAAGCCATAAAAGTTCTTTTCTCTCTGTAAGAAATATTGGATTTTTGATGTAAACCTAATTAAACATCCCTTTTGTTGCGTAATGTTGCAGTTTGTTGCACTTTTTTCTTTACTTCTCAAAATCGAGGGGTTAGAATGTTTTTGTGTAAAATACACACTTACCCATTTGAAAAGGAGTTGAAAAATGGAAAAATTCTTCAAGCTAAAGGAAAGGGGTACAGACGTAAAGACTGAACTCATGGCCGGTCTCACAACATTCATGA
>DMOO01000016.1 GCA_003456855.1 Sphaerochaeta sp. | reverse complement strand
TGAGCATGTAGGTCTGCTCGAAGAGATCAAGTGTCATATCCTGGACTGGATGAGCCTTTCCCTCGTAACCTGCATTTGGAACGACGATGTCGATTGTGCCGAAGTGCTTCTTTGCATTCTCGACGAAGTTCTTGATGTCCTCTTCCTTGTTGAGGTCTGCAACGAAACCAGCAACATCACCCTTGAGGGTAGGAAGCAGAGCATCGATCTTTGCCTGACTTGTTGATGAGAAAGCAACCTTTGCACCTTCTGCAAGGAAACCCTTCACGACTGCTGTTCCGATTCCGCCTGTGCCGCCTGTGACCAGGACGACTTTGTCTTTAAGTTTAAGATCCATAGTAAATCCTCTTTTTGTTATAACGCTAATTCCATTTTTTATTAAACTTCATATTTATGTCAATCTGTTTAGTCAATGTTTTTATTAAATTATGTTACTGAAAGGAATATTATCTATTCCTGTAAGTGCAAAAACAAAGCAAAATCAATGCTCAATGCCATAAAAATGAATAATTATCCTTCTGAAAATGTTTTTCCAGTGAGAAACACTTCGCTATATGCTATCCTCAATGTGGGGGACCCAAATGGATTTTGAACTGGTAAGAAAGTATTATCTCGAGAATGGTTACAACTGCGCTGAAGCCACTCTCATGGCAATGGCAGATGAGAAGGGATTTGACCTTGGCCAAGATGACATAAAGCTCATTGGAGCCTTCGGAGGTGGAATGGGATGTGGAGAGGCCTGCGGAGCCCTCTGTGCATCGATTGCAATCCTTGGAAAACTCCTCATCAGAGAGAAGGCCCATGCCACTCCGGAGCTCAAGGCAGTATGTACTGAATACGTAACCAGATTCAGGGAGACCATGGGTGGCTCCATAGACTGCCGTGACATCAAGCCCAGGAACACCATAGAGGGCCAGAGGTGCTACAAGACCGTGAAGGACAACTACGAGCTTCTGGAAGAAACCCTTAAAAAACTCGAAAAATAAACTAAAATCATGGGACATGCTGTGTCTCAAATGCGAAAGCAGGGCATTTGCTCGCTTTGTGTCCTGTTGATTCTTGGCGTCTCTCGATAGATTTCGAGGCATGGAGGTGGCATATGGATATGCTGAAGATCGGAAGATTCCTGAAGGAACTGAGAAATGAGACCGGACTGACACAGGAGACTCTTGCAGAGAAGCTGGGTGTGTCCAGAAGAACCGTTTCCAGATGGGAGACCGGCACCAACATGCCTGATTTCGATCTTCTCATTGAAATGTCCGACCTCTATAAAGTAGATCTCCGTGAAATATTGGACGGGGAAAGGAGAGGCGAGCATATGGATGAAGAGATGAAGGAGACCGTGCTCCAGGTAGCGGAGTACGGCAATGAGGAGAAGAAGCGCATCACAATGATGGTACGTATCTACTTCATAGTCGGAATAGTGGCGTTGATCATCAATGGAACCATGACTGTTCTGGAGTTGGAGGAATCTTTCTGGACAGGGTTCATAAAGGGTGCAACAATCGGTTTGGCATTGGTCTCGATGATAATGGGAATCTTCTATACCACAGGGACTCTTGAGAAGGTCAAGGCCTTCAAGCGAAGACTTCTGTTCAAAGGAGGCAGGTGATGCATCTTTTGACAGCGATCGGGATCCTTCTTGGATGCCTTACAACAGTTGTGACCCGCTTTTGGAAGAAGTTCCCCAATTGGCTGGCAATCATAATCTATTTAGTGGCATTGGTATTGATGATGGTGGGATTCATCCTGTCCAAAAAGAACGGAAACCAATGACAGGATGTGCTAGAATAAGTCTATGAGAATAGCAGTCTACGGTGCTGGGGCGCTTGGTACAATACTGGGCGCCTATCTTACAAAGAATGCCTCAAATGCTGAGATTCACCTGTTTAATCGAAACATTAAGCATGTTCAGGCACTCAATGACAAAGGTGCCATCATCACAGGGCAGATTGAATTCACCCAGAAAGTCCAGGCATTCCTACCGGATCAAATGGAAGGTGAATACGACTACATCTTCCTACTGACCAAGCAGCTTGAGAACGCCAGGACCATAGAGTTCCTTAAGCCACATCTCAAAAATGATGGGGCACTCTGCACCATGCAGAACGGTCTTCCGGAGCCTCCCATCGCCGATGTGCTTGGCAAGGATCGGACCCTTGGCTGCACAATAGGCTGGGGTGCCACGCTGGGAGAACCTGGAGAGAGCAGACTGACTTCATCTCCGGATGCACTGGTCTTCGGCCTTGGTGCCCCTTACGAGGAAGGGAAAAAGCACATACAGACAGTCAAAGCCATTCTTGAGAACATGGGAACCGTGAACATCGAGGAGAACTTCATCGGAGCCCGTTGGTCCAAGCTTCTTATCAACGCCACGTTCAGTGGAATGGGCACTGTGATCGGCGGCACGTTCGGCGATGTCATAGACAACAGAAAGGCAAGAAGCCTTGCCCAGCAGGTGATGAAGGAATGCATCGAGGTGACCAAGGCTGCAAACATAAAGATTGCTCCTGTGATGGGCAATGACATAGCCAAGCTCTTCGACTATGACAACTACATGAAGAAGCTCTTCTCCTACATGCTGATCCCTGTTGCCATGAAGCGCCACAGAGGGATAATCCCAGGCATGCTTGTGGACATCCGAAAGGGCAAACCCTGCGAGGTCGACGCCATTGTAGGCAGTATCTGCAGGGAAGGCGACAGGGTCAATGTAGACACCCCTGTATGTGACATCATGTACAGACTCATTAAAGGATTCGAGAATGGCGAGGGTGAGCCTTCAATTGATAACTTTAGGTTGTTCAAATAAATAAGGCCTCCGAAAAGGAGGCCAGATAATCAACGTCTTGTCCTGAACTCTGTTGGAACAGGATCGACTCCGTCCCAGATGATTCTTCTGAAGTGCTTCGGGTCTGTGTTTCCCTCTGTGTTTACCATGAAGACCATTGAGTCCTCGTCGAGCTTGATGGCCTTTCTGAGGTCATCCTTCTCCGGCTCGGTGAGAATCGAGTAGAGTGCTCCAAGAGGAAGTGCTCCGCTCTCTCCGCTGATCATGAACGGATCGCCCTTGAGAGGACAGGAGAGGATTCTCATTCCACGTGCTGCGACGTAGTCAGGGAAGCTTGTGAAGATGTCGGCGTTGCCCTTGAGGACCTCGAAGGCGAGAGGGGAAGGATCACCGCAGGCAAGACCTGCCATGATGGTGTCAAGATCTCCCTTGACGCTGTGGCACTTGCCGTCACCTGCCTTGATGGACTCGAAGATGCAGGCTGCGTTGTTAGGTTCGCAGACAACGAAGATCGGTGGATTCTCCGGGAAGAGTGCAGTGTAGAAGCCTACGACAGAGGCCGCCAGTGCTCCGACACCTGCCTGTACGAAGACATGGGTCGGTCTTGTGATTCCCATTCCGGCGAACTGCTCCTGGCACTCGAGAAGCATTGAGGTGTAGCCCTGCATGATCCAGGTCGGGATCTCTGTGTATCCATCCCAGGATGTGTCTGATACAACGTACCAGCCGTGCTTAGCCGCCTCTGATGCTGCAAGTCTGACTGCATCATCATAGTTTCCCTGGACGATCGTCACGTTGGCGCCATAGCTCTTTATGGCCTCGATTCTGGCCTTGCTGGTCTCTGAATGGACGTAGATCTCACACTTGTGGCCGAGCTTTCTTGCAGCCCAGGCGAGTCCACGGCCGTGGTTTCCATCAGTTGCTGAGCAGAAGGTGATGTCTCCGATTGCATCGTGGCATTCCTTGCTTGTCAGGTATTCGAAACTAAGGTCCTCGTTCTCCTTGTGGAGTATTCTGCGGATCAGGTTGTAGACGGCGAATGAGCCACCCATGACCTTGAAGGAGTTCAGCTCAAGTCTCTGGGCCTCGTCCTTGATGTAGATTCCGCCGATTCCAAGCATGTGTGCCAGATTCGGAAGAGCCTCGAGCGGAGTCATCCTGTAGCCAGGTATCTGCCTGTGGAACTTGCGTGCCTCGCGGGCAACGGAGATCGGGAAAAGATTCTTTGCAATTTCCTGGTTCTTGGCGGCCAGACTGCCATCATTGTGGACAATGTATGAATAGTCGTTTGTCATGTTTTACCTCTATGGTTTTATATTCATGGATAGTATATCCAATTTAACTAAATATTGCCACCTTTCGTGGGGTTTAGTATATTTCAGACATGCACAACGTATGCCTTCTTAACGATTCATTTCCGCCTCTTATCGATGGTGTGGCGAACACCGTGGTCAACTATGCCAGGGTTCTGAAGAGCAATGGCTATGGAGTTAGTGTGGTCACCCCCGAGAACGCAAAAGCCGATGACTCTGCATTTGACTATCCTGTAATAAGATATCCAGGCCTTGACATGTCAAAGCAGATTGGCTACGTCGTAGGTCAGCCTTTCTCTCCATCGACCTTGAAAAGGCTGGAGACCATGGATCTTGAGCTGATTCACAGTCACTGTCCGGCAGTCTCGAACATGATATCTGTGGAGATGAGGGCTCTTCTGGACATACCTATCGTCCTGACCTATCACACCAAGTTCGACATAGAGATAAAGAAGGCACTGAAGAACCCTGTTCTTGCCAAGGGCGTGATCAAGATGCTGGTCAACAGTGTCAGCATGTGCGATGAACTGTGGGTTGTCAGCCGTGGGGCTGGTGAGAGCCTGAAGGACCTTGGCTACAAAGGCGATTACCTTGTCATGAACAACGGCGTCGACATGAAGCGCCACAGATCTGATGAGGCCCTTGTGAAGGATGTTACGGCAGGCTATGACCTTCCTGACGGTATTCCTGTATTCCTCTTTGTGGGAAGGCTTGAGTGGTACAAGGGAATCCGCATCATCCTTGATGCTCTGGCTGCTTTGAGATCCCAGAACCTTGATTTCAGGATGGTTTTCGTGGGAAAGGGCATGGAAGAGGATGCAATCAAGGCCTATGTGAAGGAACTGAGACTTGAGGACAAGTGCTTTTTCACAGGTCCTGTGTATGATCGTGAGCGCCTTGCTGCATGGTATACCCGTGGAGACCTTTTCCTGTTCCCGTCAACCTTCGACACCAACGGCCTTGTGGTCCGTGAGGCTGCAGCCTGTTCCCTTGGCTCTGTCATAATCAAGGACAGCTGTGCCAGCGAAGGCATCACCGATGGTGTTGATGGACTTATGATCGAAGAGAACGCCGCATCACTTGCAGTGTGTCTTACAAGGATGATCGAGCACCCTGAAGCCATGAAGAGGATAGGGCAGGCTGCCTCTGACAACATCTACCTTTCCTGGGACGATGCGATTAAGACCGCGATGGACAGGTATGAGGTAGTCATCGACAACTACAAGAAGGGCCTCTATCCAAAGCACAACAAGCCAATGGACGAGCTTTTCGCGTTCTCCGGAAAGATATTTGGCCTTTGACCGGAGCAAAAGAATCTCTAAAAACTTGTTGTTTTTCTCTTTCGACTAAAACAAATGGGTGTATACTTCAGTTGGAGGACGACAATGGGAAAATTTATTATCAAGAAGACCAACACTGGTTACAGGTTTGATCTGGCCGCTACAAACGGTGAGGTCATTGCATCATCACAGGTTTACAAGTCAATCAGAACCTGCAAGGCTGGAATCAAGTCAGTTCAGAGGAACTGCCATGCTCCAGTCGAGGACCAGACAGTTGATCCAATCGTTGCTGTGAAGTGCCCGAAGTATGAGGTCTATACAGACAAGGCTGGTGAGACACGCTTCAGACTCAGAGCATCAAATGGTCAGAACATCACAGTGAGCGAAGGCTACAGCGCAAAGTCCAGTGCATTCAACGGCATTGACAGCATTGGACGCAATGCTCCGGATGCCAAGATTGTGATGGCTGAGTAGTAAAGAATAATCTTCTTGTAAGATTGAAGAAACCACGTGACGATAATGGCTCGCCACGAGAGTTTCTTTTTCAGTAGGGTTTGTTTGGCCAATCTTCGTATGAACCTTCATAGACGCCATACTCATTGACTCTTATGATCTTGCCTTCTTCAGCGATTGTCATCACAGGTCTTGTATCTCCAACAGGAATTTCCATTCTAAGCCATTTGAGTTCATTTGGGTAATTCTTGATGGGGAAGAGTCTGAACACCACCTCAAAAGGTTCAAATGACTCATCGAGTTTATATACGGTTCCATAGAATGGTTTGTTCTGAAGCTTTACAGGTGTGTTTATAGGTACATTTCCACCTCCCAGGTCGGCTCCACCGGAGATTCCTCCAACCTGCAGATACCCGCTGTCAACCCACTGGTCGTCAGGACCTCCTGACATGACCTCAACCCAATATGTATTGGATGTGTCTGGTTTTGACCAGGTGAAACTCATGACATTATCCTCTGGTGTTATCGTTTTTCTGGCTTCATAGTATTTCCCGTACTTCGAATCGCATTCAACCATCTCGATTGCCTTGTCCTCGTCGTACCATGGAAGATTCCGGTAAACCTTACTGTCAACTTTGCTGTTCTCCCTTGGAAGACATATCTTTGCATCCTCGGATGTGATGTATCCTTCATTGACGAGTAGTTTGATGACATAGTCCAGAGACCTTGAGGTGTCATCCACGAAGATGTCAGGCTGGAATCCCTTGCCGACCATGGATTCATAATCTCCATATAGTGCAAGGTTTGTGCTTGCCAGAATCCTCATTCCTGTGTTTGGCAGATGCAGTTCGACGGCGTTGTATTCCGATGATCCACCGCCCCAGGAAGTGGTTCCACCATCAAGGTGACCCTTTGTGTTCGTTCCTATGACTATGCTGTTGTTTATGAAACTGAAGAAGTGTGTGAACTCCTCAGGGGCACAGCCGGTGTTGTTGTCGACAAGCACGATTGTAAGGCTGTCACTTGTGGTGATATTCCCGTTGCCGGTAACATCCATCGTGTAGATGTATTCCTCTCCTGGTTTCATGTTAAAGTCATTTGTCATTCCAACCCTGGCAAAGGCAACTTCATCGATGGATACAGGCTCATCTATGTAGCCCTTGAAGAACTCATAGCCGTGAGTGCCTCCATTTGATCTGAGGTCGATGATAACGACGTCCTTCTTCCTTGCTTTCTGGGCATAGTAATAGAGTTTGTCCTCTATGTCTCCACATCCGTCGTTCAACTTCATATAGGCAAGATGGTCGCTTTCCTTGTAAACGAATGCACCATGCTGGTATGGGCTCTCGCTTCTCTTCCAGGACACTTTCTTGGTAAGGGCTCCGGGACCCTTCAGTAGCACCTTTGAGGAGGAGACCGAAGAAGCGGGAGGGCAATACATCACAAGAGAGTAGATGAGTTCTCCTCTGTCATTGAGCATAGGGACCATTCTCACATTGTCATTGTCGACAGACATGTAATAGTATTTATTTCCTTTCTCCTCAATGAAGTATCCATTGGAATCCTTCTGGAATGAAAGTCCGCTCAGATAGGTCACATGCACCATTCTGTCCGAATTGAACTCGTAGAAGACCTGATGGCCATCAATCTCGAAGTGACAATCATCAACGAAGCTCAGCTCCTCTGCAAGCAATGTTGATAAAATGGATGTGCTCACTTTCTTGTTCTTGAATCCTTCGAGACTTGTAAAGACATTGTCTCTTGCCTGATTGAAGACTGCATCTCCACCGAGGCTGTCATAATGTCCCATCCTATACCTGAGAAGACGGAAATATAGATCCACATCTGCTATGGCTTCAGCATAGGTGACAGAATCCTTTCTTTCCCTGTTTCTCATGACAGACAAGGCTTCTTCCTGGGTTATGGATTTAGAGTATTCAGCGTTGACAACCGCAAGATTATCAATGAAAGAGCTAACGTAACCCTCTCCCTTCAATCCGTTGTCTCTTCTGCTGTCCAGATAAGCCATGAAGTTCTTAATGTTGAGGTCAGATGATTCTGGAAGCTCAAGATCCTCAATATAGGCAATTGTGCCAGAATATTCCTTTTCGGTTGGGGTGACTACCTCAGTAGGAAGAACCTTGGTCCTGTCTGCTTCTGCTACCTTGTCCTCAGGCTGTGCCACAACACTTTTCACATGCTCTGCAATGGTTCCATCGGTCAGCAGTAGGCTGAACTCTGCTGTCCTTCCAGCTAAGACTGTAGTTACAGAAAGACCTTCAGCCAAAATTGAGCCATCTGTCTTCAAGGTCTTGTATTCCACCTTGTATTGCCCTTCTGGAACGGGGAGGCTGTAATGAGCACTTGCTCCTGAAGTGGACTCAAGGAACTTCTCTCCTGAGAAGTCCTTGGCAACGATGCTGGTCGATGCTGCATCATTATTTGAGTCAACCTGTATGTTGATATCCAGGATTCCTGTTTGGGAAGCCGCTCCAGCATTTTGCTGTGTACTTCTGCAACTTGCAAGGAACAGGAGCAAAAGGATGGACATAAGACTTATGATGATTTTGTTTCTCATGGTAAAACCCCTTCTGGGTTATACTTTACCACACTTATGGAGGGGCTGCATCAAAGGCCTGCAAGTTTGTCCACTTCTGACACTATCTCCTTCCAGTTGCTTACCCTTGTCATGCCGTTTGCCTCGGCATCGTAGTCTTTGTTGTAAGGTGCAGTTATCAGAATCTTCTCGAAGTTCCCGTTCTCGAGGTTATGGACCCCATCGTCGATCAACACGTCTCCATGGACGAGCTGCTTGCTTGATGTGATTATCACGTTCTCCCAGGAGAGGTAAGGGAAGTACTTGAACAGGAGGTCATCCATCTTCTCCGGAACCGATTGGTATGGGGTTGCCGTGACTATGTACACCTTATGGCCTGAATCCAAAAAGTGCTTGAGAGCCTCTACTGCGCCAGGGACAGGCTCGACCTTGCCCCAGAAGCCCGGCAGATTGATCTCTCCGTAGACCTGTTCTCTGGTTAAGCCAGGGTAGACCTTTGTTATGTCCCAGTCGACCACTTCCTCGCATTTGACATCTCTGCCGTACTTCTCGTTAAGGCACTTGAGCCAGGCCTTCAGAAGCTGCTCGATGGTGTCATCCATATCCACGAGGATGGTCAGTTTTCTCTTGGCTTTTTGATCCATGTCACAAATATAGCATAATATCGTATTTTAATTGGAGTCCCTAAAAGGCTGTTCATGGTATAATCACCTGAAGGGTGGAGGACAATCATGGAATTCATAGGCGGAAACAAATCCAAGGGAGGACACTATTCACCAGGTGTTGTGTCCAAGGGGATGCTTTATATCTCAGGTCAGCTTTCAAAGGATCCTGTTACAGGAACAGTCCCGGAACCGGACATGGCGGTTCATATGGCTCTTGCACTTAAGAACCTTGAATCTGTGCTTACGGCTGCAGGGCTCAAGAGGGAAAGTGTTGTGCAATGCCGCGTCTATGTCACCGATGTTCACCAGTGGGACATTGTGAACAAGGTCTATGGTGAGTTCTTCGGTTCCCATGCCCCTGCAAGGATAGTTGTTCCTGTTCCGGAGCTCCACTTTGGATGCATGGTCGAGATAGAGGCTGTGGCCGAGCTTCAGGAGTGAGATATGGCAAACACAATGAAATCAGCATACGATCTTCCGACCCCGGCGCTTCTGATAGATGTGGACAGGGCAATGGACAATATCAAGATGATGCAGAAGAGGGCAGATGATCTTGGGCTGAAGCTCAGACCGCATATCAAAACCCACCGAATGCCATATTTCGCCAAGCTCCAGATGGAGGTTGGTGCTGTTGGTATCGCCTGTGCAAAGCTGGGTGAGGCAGAGGTTATGGCTGATGCCGGGATATCTGACATCTTCATTGCCAATGAACTTATCGGTGTTGATAAATATGAGAGGCTCAAGGCGCTGCATCATAGAATCCACATCAGAGTCGGAATAGACAACGAGGTCCAGCTCTCCCAGATGGAGAAGGTCTTTGAAGGAGAGTCTGAACCCCTTGAGGTCCTCATTGAACTGGAGGTTGGAGAGGTGAGGACCGGAGTGGTCGATGATGATCAGCTCAGGAGTCTTGTCAGGGCAATCAAGAATTGCCGAAACGTGATGCTCAAAGGTATCTTCTCCCATGAGGGGCATACCTATAAGGCTGATGACATAGAGGATTGCAAGGCAAAGGCAAAGATAGCCTATGAACGAACTGTCGATGCTGCGAACATAATAAGAAGCATGGATGTGGACATCGATACAGTGAGTATCGGTGCAACCCCGTCTGTAATGAACGGCGATTACTATGATGGGATAACCGAGCTGAGGCTTGGCACCTACATCTTCTTCGATGTTGGGCAATCCAATGCAATAGGAGACTACAGCCACTGTGCCGCCACGGTCCTTGCCTCAGTGATCTCAAAGCCCCAGGGTGAGCGTGTCGTGCTTGATTCCGGGGCCAAGGCCCTGGTCTCCCAGAACAGGCCGACAGGCATCTGCGCAACTGATGGTTTTGGCTCGATAAAGGGAGCTGAGCACATCAACATCGTAAATCTTTATGACGAGCATGCTGTGATCAACAGTGCAGAGTTCAGAGATGGAATCAACATAGGTGACAAGCTTGAGGTTATTCCAAGCCACATCTGTCCAACTGTGAACCTCTATGACTTTGCATACCTCGTCTCAGAAGGGAAGGTCATCAAGCAGATTCCGATTGAATGCAGAGGCAAGTCCGTCTGAAACAGAAGTTGAGGGAAGAATCATTATCGTTTAACATAAAGCCATGAAGTCCAGAATCCTTTCATTCCTCTCAGCGGCATTGCTGATAATAGTCCTAGTCTCCTGTGGAAGCTCTGCAACCAAGGTGGAAAGCTTCGACACGTGGGATATCCACACCGAGCTTCAGGCCTCCTATCTTGCAGATGATAACTACGAGAACATCAAGGCCTATGCAAACGGCAGGGTGGAGCTCAGCAGGCCTGTGTCTCCGACTTTCAGCTGGAAGGCGAACAAGGACTTCAAAGATCCAGATGCCTCAATCTCTCTTCTGTTCTGGGAGAATCCAGAGGCTGTCACCGTCTATCCGATTCCTGCAGGTGAGAGCAGCTTCACCATAGCAGACGGTGGCATGAACCTTAAGGTAAACACCACCTACCATTGGCAGCTTACGGCCCAGAAACCCGATGGTACAGAGGTGGAAACCGAAGTCTATACATTCAAGACAGATGATGGAATCAGGAACATCTGCATCGATGGAGTGACCAATTTCCGTGATCTTGGTGGAAAGACCACGATGGATGGATCCACAGTCAAGCAGGGTCTTCTGTACAGAAGCGGAAGATTCAACGAGAAGTTCTCGAAGGACCTTATTATCACCGCGCAGGGCCTAGAGCAGATAGAGGCGCTTGGAATCGTCACTGACATTGACCTTAGAGGTGACATAGACAAGAAGACCGGCAACTATGCAAACGGCTATCCTTCAGACGGAAGCGAAATCATGGTCAGCCCTTTGGGAGAAAACATCAAATACGTCCTTATTCCAAGGGTCTGGAACAATCTTCTCATGACAGGAGAGGAGGGCGCCTCGATGATCCGTGAGATCTTCGACGTCCTCTGTGACGAGTCCAGTTACCCGATTGTCTTCCACTGCTCAATAGGAACAGACAGAACCGGCGTTGCGGCCTACCTGATAGGTTGTGCTCTGGGCCTCTCTGACGAGGTACTTCTCAGGGACTATCTCTTCTCAAATTTCGGCAACATAGGCGGAGACAGGTTGCTGGATGAATTCGACCTTGGAATCACCGGTATCCGTGCCTGTAAGGGGGGAACCTACCAGGAGAAGGGGCTGAACTACCTCTATTCAATCGGGATCACTGAGGACCAGATAGAGAAACTCAAGTCGATTCTACTTGTCAACTAAAACCCAAAGGCGCATTTTAAGAAAGTCTACACTTGGATGCTGAAGGAATAACATGACCAGGAAAACTCTCACTGCATTTGCAGTCATCGCTATAGGTATGACCATGATGCTTCTTGCCAGTTGCAGCTTTCTGATTCCGAATACCATCAAGATAACCAATATGTCTGCCGGTGCCGTTGAGATCACATGTGATTCCTTCACTGATGGAACCACATGCACAATACCGGCCTACAGCTCTGTGACCAAAACCGTAAGTACAGGTACTACATCCATTTATGTCAAAGAACACGGCATGTATTACCAGAAGGGCTTTGAGGTGATCGAGCTGAATGCCAGTGGAACTGTCGAGCTGACTCCTGACACTTCCTGGGTGCGTCTGGTCAACAACTCCGGATATGAGATCAGCTCTGCGAAGCTGGTATACAACTTCAATTGTGACAATGCTGGAAAGACTCTTTCATCCACTGTTGTCTCTGATGGAGGAGAGATATGGATGATGGTCACGAATCCGTTCACGGGAAAGACCCTTGACTATGTCATTGAAAGCAAATCCTACAACTCCATAATGTCCTTTGACTCTCCAAAGACGGGGAAGGTCCTTACAATCACCTTGAAGTCATTGACTGCCATAGAGAAATCCTACAGCTGACAAGAAATTTGCTATATAATCAATAGAGCCCAAAAGGCAGGGAATAATATCGTGAGGGAAGAGAACATGAAAAGAATCGTCTATTTTCTGTTGATAATGATCCTGGCAGTGTCATTGGTTTTCGTGTCCTGTGACAATGAACCAGAAAACAATGACACCAATGACAACGAGAGTTCCGAGAACACTGACAATAACGACAACAATGGCTCTGGAGATAGCGGGGACAATAACGGTGACAATAGTGGCGACAATGGCGGTGAGCCTGGAGAGCCTGATGTTGTTATTGATCCAGATGATCTTTTCCGTGTTTATAGTGATACTTTGTATTTGGAATATGAGGTTAAGATTCTTCCTTCAGAGATTGTAATTCCAAGTACAATCGATGGACTGAGTTTCACAAAGATATATGATAATCTGTTTGAAGATAAAGATACAATTGTAAGTGTAACAATACCGGATTCGGTTACCAGCATAGGAAAAAAGTGTTTCGCTGGTTGCACTTCTTTGAAAAGCATCTCCGCTAAAGGTGTGACGTCAATTGGGTCCAGTGCTTTTGCAGGGTGTTCTGCACTTAAGAGTGCTTCATTTGATTCGCTGGAACAGATTTCTATGTCTGCATTTGAAGGTTGTACATCTCTTGAATCGACATCTTTCCCAAAGGTTACGTTAGTTGCAGAGTCGGCCTTCAGCGGCTGCACATCTCTTGTGAGCATCAAGTTCCCTGAAATAACTAGTTTCTCCGGTAAATATGCTTTCAGTGGATGTACAAAACTTTATTCCATCTACATCAGTTCTGAAGTCCATTCAAACCCTGGCTATGCATGTTCGATGCAAAATGGAAGCGAAACATTTAAAGACTGCACAAGTCTTAAGAAAATTTTTGTGCCGTCTGACTCTGTTGATAACTTCAAGAACGCTACATCGTCTTGGGGTGTCTATGCAAATCTGATCTATCAGTTGCCTACAACTTGAGTAGTTTATAGTTTTAAAATTTACGGCAGGGGAGACCCTGCTGTTTTCTTTTTGTCAGGATCTTCCCAGTCTTGCACCCATCTTGAAGGCCTGTTCCAGGTCCTTCGGGAAATTGGTCTCACGGGAGAGTTTCTTGTGCTCCTCGTTGAAGCCTGCCATGTTGTACTTCGAGTAGTCATTGACCTGGAGGGTGTCGCAGCATGGGTAGATCTCGAAGCTGCCGTTCAGGCCTCTGAAGCTCTGCAGCATGTTCTCGAACTTGGGCTTGTACCAGCTCTCATACATGTCTCGTGGGGCATTCATTGTAAGGATGATTCCTACGTCGACCTTGCCCTTGAAGTAGTTGGAGTAGTCGTCATAGGAGAGAGTGCAGAAATGCAGTCTCTCCATAAGTGCATGGATCTGGCTTGTGACATCACCAAGATAGATCGGAGAGCCTATGATAAGGGCATCAGCCTGGAAAATCCTGTCAAGAAGAGGGGACAGGTCATCCTTCCAGAAGCAGTGGCATCTCTGGAAATCCTTGCGCTTGCAGATCAGACAGCTCCTGCAGCCTGTGTAGGTGAGATCGAAGAGATTGATGTATTCAACCTCTGAGCCTACAGACTCTGCACCTTTCTGAGCCTCTTTGAGCATAAGTGCTGTGTTCCAGTTCTTGCGTGGACTTCCGTTGAGAATGATGGTCTTCATCTATGTCTCCTTGGTTGAATTATAGATTAAATCGATCTTTGTGTAAGTGCCAAGAGGAAAAGGATTGCGCTGTATCTTCTGCTCTTCATGATCTCTCCTACACCTGCCGTAGAGCGTCTATTTTGCCTTCTTGATGGAAAGCACCCTTTCTGGAAAGGAGCCTGATTCCTGTAGTGGTTGAGAATATCAGATATGCGATGCCAAAGAGTGATTCCGGTAAAGCTGGCATTAGTTTCATGGCTTGGATTATATCGAATACTCTTGGTTGGAACCACCTCATATCTTGATGTTTTTTTGGAGCCAACTCCAATTTCCCTGTATAATGGTCATATGAACAGCAACAGCAGAACAATCAGATACTATGATGAGAACTCCGTGGAGTACTCAAAGACGGTGAACGTCGCTGATATGGACAGAACCTATGAGCGTGTTCTGAAATACGTTCCTGCTGGCGGCTCAATAGTGGATGTCGGCTGTGGCAGCGGAAGGGACCTGAAGCATTTCTCCGAAGCAGGTTATGCTGCTAGTGGAATCGATGCCTCCGAATGCATGTGCAAGGTTGCACACGAGTACTCCGGCTGTCCTGTGAAGTGCTGTGATGCCTTGTCATGGAAGCCCGGGGAGAAAGTCGATGCAATATGGGCCAACGCCTCGCTCCTGCATCTTAAGTATTATGATATAATTACTTTTCTCAAAACAAAATCAGAGTATCTTAACCCTGCTGGGATACTGTATTTCTCGATGAAGGCTGGAATCCCGGAAGGCTATGATGAACAGCGACGCTATTTCACTCCATACTCCGAATCAATCCTTGATTCTGTGCTTTCGGAAGGAAAGCTCAAGGTGGTGGAGCGATGGACGGAGACGGACAGCCTTGCCAGAAAGGGCTTCTACTGGGAAGCGATCATCCTTGGCAGAGATACTGCAAAGACCGGAGAATAGGCTAAAGGAGGGGGACTACATTGTTTTTTTCAAAATACGGCAATGATTCCAGCTATAACCAACAGTCGAGATGTGAAGGCTATGAAATGCATGAGTATTATTCAACTGACATGCCGGATGATTATACAGTTGTGGATACTGAGACGACCGGGCTGTTTGCCCATGATAGAATTATTGAGATTGCAGCAATCAGGGTGAGAAACAGAAAGGTTGTTGCATCGTTCGAGAGACTCGTGAATCCCGGCATGACAATCAGCCCCGGGGCTTCGAAGGTCAATGGAATAACCAACTCAATGGTCAGAAAATGTCCTCCGTTTTCAGCGATAAAGGATGAATTCCTGGCCTTCCTCGGCAATGACATACTTGTAGGCCATAATTTCAGATTCGATCTCAAGTTCATAAACAGGGAACTCCGGGACGGGCTAAGCAACAGGTTCATCGATACACTGAGACTTGCAAGAACCTATGTGGATGACATTGATAATCATAAACTGTCTACTTTGGTGAAACATTTCGGAATAAAGAAGGTTCAGCAGCACAGGGCTTTGGGGGATGTTGAGTTGACATATGTTGTCTTCGAGAAGATCAAGGATCTTATGATCGAGAGGGCATTCCTTGAGTCTGATGATCAATCGCAGTTCATGGATCTCAAAGAGGTTGTCACGCTTCTCCAGGGATTTGACTCGATTCTGAAAACCTATGATCAGAAAATCATTGCTTATCTTAAAGGTGAAATCAGATACAAGAAGACACTCATGGAAGAAGCTCCCAATATTCCACAGAACATTGAAAGCAGCATTTATAAGATCTATAGAAAGGACCACCTCCTCGATGATGAACAGTTCCATAGACTATTATCAATCGCAAGGAAAAGACTTGTTGAATACAACCTTCGTGAAAACCTTGTAATGCGTGTAGATGCCAAGACAAAGACCCTGAAGGACCCGTTTAATGCCTGGCAGGAGGACCATAGAGACCTTGCCTATGAGCAGAGGATCATGGCCCAGTCCTCCTGAATAAGCCTATTTTGCATCAGCAGGGGCCGATGTGGCTTCTGAGCACAAGGACGTCCTTGCCGGTAACTGCAGTGGTTGCCGTCTGGATTGCGGTCACGTTCAATGTCATCACCTTGCTTGCGGCCATCCTGAACTCCTCGCTCGCGATCATCCTTCCCGAGATTGCGGAGGTCTTCTACCTGGTGATCCTGAACGAGTTCTTCAGGGCTGTGCCGGAATCCCTTGTCGAGGCTGCCAAGATTGACGGCGCCTCCCATGGCTCGATCACGATGAGGATCTTCGTACCCCTTTCGGGACCTGCCATTGCCACTGTGGTGCTGTTCTCTTTCATCAACATCTGGAACAACTTCGTGGACCCGTTCCTCTTCATCAACAGCGCATCAAGGCAGCTTCTGACCGCAGCTCTGAAGTTCTTCCAGTCAAGTGGTGGAGCGAACATCCCGATGCAGCTTGCTGGAGCCTCGCTCTCGGTTGTGCCTATAATCGTCCTGTTCGTGTTCACACAGAAGTTCTTCGTCGCAGGAATATCCTCTTCCGGAATAAAGGGTTGATTTGCCAAATCTTTTTTTATAGACTCTCCTTTGAGGTTGACAGTGAGGCGAATAGTTTCTGTATTTGTATCGATTTTGATACTAGTGTTTCTTTGTTCCTGCATACAGGACAAAGAGCTTTCCGATGTCCAGGAACTGTTTGTGGGTACAGATGAGATAATTGAAGTAGACAATTCCAAGGCAAAGGTAGTTGTTCTTTCCGGTCAATCGAATGCGGCGGGACGTTCTAAGATATCTGAACTGTCGGAAGATGATTCTGTGAAGTACTCGGAAGGTCTCTCCGATATAATGATGATATCGGAAAATGGCAGAACAGGAAATTCAACTGAAACATTTGTATGTGTCTCGACAGGTTGGGGTGATGAGTCATCAATGTTCGGTCCGGAAGTAGGGATTGCTGAATACTTGAGTGAAGTATATCCCGGAGAGACCATCTACATCATAAAATACGGATACAGTGGAGCTCCAATAGGAGAGTTCCTTCCTGGAAAGACCTGCTTCAATGCCCTCTGCGAGACAATGGATACCGGAATCGAAACACTTGAGAGCAAAGGTCTGGATCCAGAGATTGTCGCTTTCTGCTGGATGCAGGGAGAGACTGACGCCTCATATGATGACATGACATCAAACTATGCAGGAAATGAGCAGTTGCTTTTCACTTCACTCAGACAGAAGTATGGTGATTTCCTGATTCTTGATGCAGGAATATCAGATACCTGGCCTAATTACTGTGAGGTAAACCATATAAAGAGAGATAATTGCTTCTTGCTGGATAGATGTATATTCATAAATTCGAATAAGAACGGTGTCAAGGTCTCGAATTCAGACACTGCCCATTATGATGCCTACTCGATGATACTTTTGGGGAATCTTTTTGCCCAGCAGATTACAGCTCATATCTCTTGTGCATTCTGATGCACTCGAAGACGCTGTTCATCTCTGATTCAGTGCCGATTGTCGTATATCCCAGCTTCTCATAGAAGGGGACAACGGAGACGCGGCTCTCTATCAGAATCTCCTGATAGCCTAGCTCCTTGATCCAGCTTTCGGCTTCACTGACAACAAGGCTTCCAAGGTTCTTTCCTCTGTACTTTGGAAGGACCACGACCCTGCCTAGCATGACCTGGTTCTTGCTGACCTCATAGAATCTGCATGTGGCAACAGGATACCCGTCATCAAGAGCGACAATGTATTTGCTGGAATCCCCGTCATGCTCATCGAACTCCTCTTTGAGGGAGATGTGGTACTGGCGGTTCATTCCCTGGATTCTGACGGAGTAGGCCCCTGTGCGCTGCCATTCCTCTGTTGCACGTAGTATCTCGAAATCCTTCATGGTCCTGTTCCTTTCAATCCAGTCCGTGGACCCAGTCGGACCTGAGCAGGTAGATTGTGAAGATGACCGATGAAATGGCCCAGGTCAGTGGATATGCTGCAAAAACAAGCTCTATTGTGTGGGATATGGACATTGCGACCGTGATGTACAGAACTCTGAAGATGCACCATACACCAAGCATGACGAACATGGGGACCTTTGCCTTTCCCGCGCCTCTGAGCACTCCTGCTATCGAGTGGGACAGTGCCAGGATGAAGTAGAAGAGCGATATCACGTGAATCTGTCTGACTCCGTATGAGACAACCTCAGGGTCACTGTTGAACAGTGCGATCAGGTTCTTTGCGAAGATGAACACAAGAACGCCGATGGTCTCTGAGAGAATGACGCACACAATGATCCCGAACCTTGCACCATGTCTGGCCCTGTCGTAGTTCCCGGCTCCGAGGTTCTGGCTGATGCATGTGGTCACCGCCGCCACAAAGGCGTTTATCGGTATGAACGCAAAGCCCTCTATCTTTGCATAGGAGCCGCAGCCTGCGACAGCCGTTGAGCTGAACGTGTTGTAGTTTGACTGGACGAAGACGTTTGCAATTGCAATGACCGAGTTCTGGATGCCGCTTGGAAGTCCGTAGCGCACAATCTCCTTTAGAAGTGGAATGTCGAACCTGATCTCCCTGAGATTGACCTTGTAGACCTCATCGGTTTTGACCAGACGGATCATGCATAGCAGGAAGGAGAGGCCCTGTCCGATTGTGGTTGCAGCCGCAGCACCCCCGACACCCCAGTGAAGGACCTTGATGAAGAACAGATCCAGTATCACGTTCGTGACCGAGGAGATCATCAGGTAGATGAGAGGGTGTGTGGAATCCCCGGTCGCATTCATGATCCCCATTGTGATGTTGTACATGACGCAGAAAAGGATTCCCGATGAGAAGATCCTGAAATAGGTTATGGAACCCTTCATG
>DMOO01000117.1 GCA_003456855.1 Sphaerochaeta sp. | reverse complement strand
CTGGACATTGAAAGCGTCTGAACAGGGACCTGTGATGAGTTGAAGTACAGATAGAGCAGCAGGTTGTTGCTGTCGTACTTCACGCTCTCGGCAAGCTCTTCAAGGTACTCCATTGTGTAGTAGGTCTCCTCGTTGGAGAAGAACTGCTCGAAGTAATCCGCGGCAAGGGTTCCGTTGAGCTCATTTGCAAGGTCTTCCCTGAGGAACTTAGGAGTACTCTCCACCTGTTCGAACTGAACGTTACCGAACGGCGAGTCATTGACATAGAGCTGAGCATAGTAGGTTCCATCAGGCAGGACGATCTCCTCGTCACTGAAGACGAACTGTGACCAGTCTATCTCATCAGAGAACAAGGCGCTGTCCCAATTGTCAGATCTGTCTGTGTAGAGTTCAGTATAGACAAACCAGTCAAGGTCAGGTGCATCTGGGACCCCGAGGTCTTCTATAACAACCACAGCTTCAGGCTCTGTCTGGACAGGCTGCTCTTCAACAACAGGTTCAACAACAGGTTCTGGCTCAGCTTCAGGCCCTGGCTCAACAACAGGAGGAGTCTCAACGATGGTCTCGACTTCAGGTTCAACTACCGGCTGGGTGATTGGGGCTTCTGGCTCTTCCGGCTGCGCAGGCTTAAGGCTACATGTGTAGAAGAATATCACACACATGACAGCGATAATCACAATGAGTGCAGTGGAAGATACAAAACTAAAGCCTTTGCCCTTTTTCGCCATAGTTGAGACCTTACAAGAGAGTCAGATGGTTCCTTATTCTGAGTACGTCAGAGATCCGGTATAAGAACCGCCCTGGACGAAAGGAAGCCCCTCTGGCCATGGGATAGTCTTTGTAATTGACTTTCTTGCAAGGATGTTGATTGAATCAATGCCTGTAAGCTGCTCGGCCTCTGTCAGGACAACTGCATTGCCGTTTGAATCCTTGACTGTAAGCTCAGCATCAAGCAGGATCTGGTGAACATTACCTCTGTTTCTGATTGTGACTTCCATGACCTGGTTGCCATCAGCATCGAGGTTAGCCTTGACGGCTCCGATATCAACCTTGGCGACACTCTCAGAAGGAATGACGTAAAGGCTTGTTGCGTAGACATAGAGGAAGTTGAACATGCTCTGTGTCGTCTGGCTCTTTCCCTGTGAGTAAGGGATCTGCTCAGCGATGAGTCTGTAGGCCTTCTCTGTCGATACAACTGAAGCACCTCTGTACTGGACTCTTACAACGTAGGTTGACTGAGCGTTGACAATGATTGAGGACGGGCTGATCAGGAACTCCTGTGAAGCATCGGATCTGACCTCATTTCCCTCTGAGTCCTGATCCCTCTTCACAACAGTCAGTCTGATAGCGATCTGGTCATCAGAATCATTGACGATTGTGTATGTCTTCTGGGTGTTGATTCCAGAAGGCTCGAATGTCTGCTCAAGTGGTGAGAACTGGAATGCTGAGACGCAGCAGATAACCAGGACGAGCAAACAAAAAACGAAAAGCAATTTCTTCATGTTCATAATGCACCTTCAAACAGTAATGTTGTTTTCTATATATTAGCCAAAAAAACCATACTTGTAAAATACTTATTCGAATTTAATGATGAAAAAAACTAAAAAATAGCAACAAAACGATGCTTTTTCTGGTGTTTGACCATTGAAAATCGAATGAAAAGCCCTGATGATCCAACAACAAGTTAGCCAAATGACATCCTAAAAAGACAAACCCGCGCAGAATTTGAACACATGTTCATGTCAGAGGCTGTTGTTAATAAAAAACTATGTTAAATAACTCCCAAAATAGACGAATGCGAAAAATCCTAAACTCCAATGCCACAAAGGATTGTAATTGACATAGTGGAAATCATCAAGCATCAATTTGAAAAATCTTCATTCCTCCCACATTTCCCTTCTTTAGTTGACAGGAACATACCAGTGTGCTATTTTCCTAGTTGTTCAGATTCGAACGACGGGCAGTGGCGCAGGGGTTTAGCGTACAAGTCTGGGGGACTTGGAGTCGCTGGTTCAAATCCAGTCTGCCCGAAAGCATAAGAGGATCGCTTCAAACCGATCCTCTTTTTTTATGCCAATCGGCATAAACAACAACCTATATTTTCATAAAAACAGTAAAATTTTTTCAATATTGTCGAATTGTGACATCATTTTAAACTCAAGTTTATAATAGAAGCCTTCATTCGGGCTGTTAATCATCTGAATTCAAATCCACTCTTCTACAATTAAATATATGGTATAATTATTGAAACAAAGAGGAGGACCCACATGGGTAAAGCAAGTCGGGAGGGCTACATCGCAGCCCCAAAAGAACACAGGTCATACTGTCTGTTTTTCCTGGGCCAGAACATTCTCTGGACCTTCATCGGATTCATTTCAACATTCCTGACTGACATTGGAATTCCAGCAGCCAGGGCAGCTGCCATCCTTCTGGTGCCTAAGATCTGGGATGCAGTGAACGACACCATATTTGGATATATAGTAGATAGGCACAACTTCAAGAACGGTCAGAAGTTCATGCCATGGGTAAGAATAGGAACAGCTGCAGTTGGAATCACCACTGTGGCGATCTTCGTCATCCCTCCATCGCTGTCAGAGGCCGTGAAAGTTGTCTGGTTCATCATAGCCTACATGCTCTTCGACGTGGCATATACAATCCTTGATGCCCCAGCCTTCGCAGTGACAACAGTCATGACAAGCAACGTCCAAGAAAGAACCTCAATCATTGCAGGTGGAAAGCTCTGGTCAATGGTCGGTGCCATGTTCGCAACGATAATGATCCCAATGGTCCGCCCTGTCCTTGGTTGGGCAACCTCCAGCATAGTCTTCATTGTGGTCTCAGTAATCCTCATGATTCCAATGCTGATTAACGTCAAGGAACGTCACAGCGAGACCGTCAAGGCTGAGGAGACACCTTCATTCAAGGAAATGCTCGTCTATCTCAAGAACAACAAGTACCTTCTGTTCGTCCTTCTGGCACTTCTGGTCCTTGGTCTTTCAAGTGTAGAGCAGATCCTCTCGATCTATCTTGCAAGAATCTGCTTCGGAAAGGAGAGCGTTGCAACCATCGTCAGTGCCTGTGTTGCTGTTTCGGTCATCTTCTCATCTGCAATCATCCCCAAGCTTGCAAAGAAGTTCGACAAGTTCCAAGTCCTCAGATTCGGACTCGCCTTCTCTCTTGTCGCCAACATCCTCACCTACTTCATCGGCTACAAGAACCTTCCTGTGGCAATCGTGTTCATCATGCTCAAGTGTGTCGGACTTGCCTTCTATCAGGTAATAATCTACATGCTCATAGCCGATACGGTCGAATACGGAACCTACAAGACCGGAACCAGAGCAGCTGGTATCTCCTTCTCTCTCCAGTGCTTCACAGCCAAGATGAAGAACGCACTGGTCAACTCAGTCGCCCTTGGTGCACTTGCAATCTTCGGATTCGTCGAGGGAGAGAATGCAATCCAGCCGGCAGGAGTGGACCAGGGAGTCTGGAAGGTTTTCTGCCTCCTCCCTGCAATCGGATTCACCCTCGCCCTGATCGAGCTCTCACTGGCTTACAAGCTCAGGGACAAGGATGTCCAGGTAATGTCGAAGTTCAACAACGGCGAAATCACGAAGGACGAGGCAGAGGCGGTTCTCAAACCACGCTTCGGTTCCGCCCACAATTGAGTGATTTATAACAAATAATGATTTGGGGCTGTGCGAACAGCCTCTTTTTCATGCCCTAAAGAAAACAATCCTATTCTTAGGGACCATTTCTTTTCAGCTCAGGATATGGATGGGTATGTTTTTCCGCACAGAAAATTTTTTTTGAATCCAGAAATCCTTTTTCCCCGTTTTCTGCTTTCTATTTTT
>DMOO01000050.1 GCA_003456855.1 Sphaerochaeta sp. | reverse complement strand
GCGATGACCTCACCCTGCTCCACTATGTCACCGATCCTGTGGCAGGCCTTGAACACACCTGCACACGGGGAGTGCATGACACGCTCGATGGTGTAGCCTCCGATGTTTCCAGGGATGCCTGTATTCGGTGCAGCCGGGCCTTCGTAGATGAGCCTTGCAAGCCTGTGGCCCCTTGTCGTCTCTATGACGCAGTCAACATCCTCTCCGGCCACAAAGCCAGGGCCAAGGGCCACCGTGAAAGGGGCAAGGGCCTTTGTTGTTCCAAGGTTTTTCTTAGCAATGATGGCGTCAACCACCACAGTTGGCTTTAATTTCTCGATGATTCTGCCTTCTGGGTCCACTACAACAGGGATGAAATCTCTATCAAGAGCATCCTCGATATCCGCTATTCCGGTGAGCTTTGCAGTCACTCCCTCAACGGTGCTCTGGCCGTCGAACATGGCCTGGGCGAAGGAGACGGTCCTTCTGATGACGGTGGGTTTCTCTATATCCAGGGCAATGACCTTGAAGCCACTGTTGTGCAGTCTGATGATTATGGCAGTGGCCAGATCCCCGGCTCCGCGGACGACTATGAGATTGTCGAAAATGTCATTTGATCTCTTCATGGATTCTTCCCTCCTTCTCTGATGCGGCGTAGACCCGGACATCCTCAGGATAGTCAAGTTCCCTCAGCATCCTTAGGTCTTCAAAGTCCTCTGCACCGTTGAAGACAATTGCCCTTCTTCCAGGCAACGAACACTTCAGAAGACCCTCGCCGTCCTTGAGAAGCCAGTTCAGATAATCCTTGTCCACAACAAGGTCCCTGTCCTCTCCGAAGGCCACCTCCGAAGTTCTCTTCCCTATTGCCCATAGTCCAAGGACCGATATCGTGTAGGTTGTGAAAGGTGGAACCTGCGGATCTCTCTGGGTATGGACCTTCACAGGAAGGCGCTTGGCACCGTCGGCCTCGTTTATGATCACATCATATCTTTCTATCAAGGCCTTCAGGTTCTCAATGGGTGGGCAGTACCACTTGCCGGTCTCGGCGTTCTCAAGTGCATAGAGGACCGCACATGGTTCTGAAGGCATAAACGAAAGGACCGAGTCGTCGGAGAAGACCCTGTCCACCCCGTAGTCATGTCGCTTTGGGGACATTATCTTGGTGGTCGTGGTCATCATGACCTTCTTCCCGATGGAGCGCAGGTAGTCGGCGTACATGATCATCAGCGTGGTCTTTCCACCACCGCCTATAAGTGAGACGAACGCCTTGTCAGTGCCAGTAAGTGAGGCTAGCTTCTTATATAGCTCCATAACCATGATTCTACTCCAAATATAATGGTTTTGTCGATTTTATTGCACAAAGAATAGATTGGTGACTATACTTTGGGCATGGATTTCGCTGCAAAGTTGGTTCTATTCGAAGGTGATCTGGGCTTCTTCGGCCCAGGAGTAAGAGACCTGTTCCTCTACATTGACTCCGAGAAGTCGGTCAAGGCCGCAAGCGAGAGAATGGGCCTGAGCTACTCGAAGGCCTGGAAGATGATCCGCAATGTTGAGAAGGCAATCGGAGAGCCTGCAGTTACCAGGATCCAAGGCGGCCATGACGGAGGCTCAGCCAGCCTTACAGATGCAGGGCGTGAGCTTCTGGAGAAGTACATCCGCTTCGAGCAGAAGAGTAGAGAGGCCCTGGAGCCTCTCTACGAAAAGGAATTCAAGTAATTCTTCAAGCTTTGAATATAACGTCTCTGTCTGTCTTTGGCACAACCCTACCGATCAACTTGCAATAAGGCTTGTCCATATCCTTCACAAAGGCCTTTGCATCCTCTTCAGGCATGAACAGCAGCAGTCCTCCAGAGGTCTGAGGGTCATAGGCCAGGTCAATCAGCTCCTGTGGAATCCCCTCCTCGAATCTCACCTTGTCAAAGAGGTAGTCCTCGTTGGTGTACCTTCCCTCCGGAATCAGACCGAACCTTGCAAGCTCCAGAGCCCCCTCGATGGTCGGCAGTTCATTGATGTCGTACTCGATGGTCACACCTGAACCTGCAGCACATTCCTGAGAATGGCCAGCCAAAGAAAAGCCTGTGACGTCAGTGGCGGCATGGACGGTGTACTTTCTGGCCTTGTCCCTGGCCTCCTTGTTCAGCCTTGTCATAGAATCCACCACGGCGTCGATGCTCTCCTTTGAGGCCTCGCCACCCTTTGCAGCTGTGTTGACAATACCGACTCCAAGGGCCTTGGTAAGGACCACAACATCGCCCACCTTGGCTCCTGAATTGGACCATACCTCGTCTTTTTTCATATAACCTGTAACACACAGGCCATACTTTGGTGTAGGGTCGGCAATTGTGTGGCCACCGGCTATGACGGCTCCAGCCTCCTTGACCTTCTGGATTCCACCCCTTAGGATCTTGTCCATCACATCAAGTTCAAGGCAGGACGGGAAGCACAGCAGGTTCATTGCCACAGCGGGCTCTCCACCCATGGCATAGACATCTGACAGGGCATTGGCCGCCGCCACCTCTCCGAAGATGAAGGGATCGTCAACCATCGGAGGGAAGAAGTCAACCGTCTGCACCGAGACGATGTCATCGGTGACGGTGTAGACCAGTGCGTCGTCTGCGCTCTCGAAGCCCTCCAGCAGCTTGTCGCTCTTCATCAGAGGCAGGTTGTCTATGACCCTGTGGAGCTTCTCAGGCGGAAGCTTTGCGGCACAGCCTGAGGTCTTCACCATACTTGTAAGCTTTACATCAGTTTTCATAGATCATCTCGTATCGGCCATCCTTCTCTTCGTAGACGGCCTCCAGATTCTCGTTCACGTACTCCTTCAGGAACGGTCCGTTGAAGACGGCGCAGGTCCCGCAGGATGAAGACAAAGAACGAGGAACCGGGCGCAATGTGCATCCGGCTCCCACAGTCTTTCTGAACAGCATGGCACCATAATGGTTGGCGAAGGTCGCCACCATCACTTTGTTGCCTTTATCTTCCATTCGCCATCGAGCTCCTCTGCAGTGACATTATACTTCATTGCCTTGAGAAAGCGCGATACATTCTCAAGAGGTGCTCTCTGGTCAACCAGAACCTCGATGCTCTCCGGTTTGTCTGCAATAGCTCTCTTTGTCTTGATGACAGGCTCAGGACAGCTGAGTCCTCTGCAATCCAGTTCCATATTATTTCTCCTTCTTGTTTGCAAATGTCTTGACGCAGGCTATGGCCAGCAGGATAACGATGCAGGCAATCACCGCGACCTTTCCCTTTGTGCTGATTCCACCGACCTTGTAGACTCCCTCGACAACGCTGTCAGCGCCGCCGGCAAGTCCGAAGTTGTGGGAGATTGCGGCACCGGTCAGAAGTCCGAGGACTGTGATGGCGCTGTCGCTGTTTCCCTCACCCGCAAGGATCAGCTGTCTGAGTGGGCATCCACCTAGCATTGTGCAGCCGAGTCCGCAGACGAACATTCCAAGAAAGTTCCAGAGATGTGCGCTATGTGCTACAGGCTGGCTTGTGAAGCCCAGCTTGAAGTTGCCTGTGACCAGGTTCATGATCAGGGCCAGGATGAAGAGTGCTATGAAACCTGTGATAAGGGTTCCGTCCTTCAGCAAATAGAGGTCTCTGAATCCACCAGCCATGCACATTCTGGTTCTCTGGGCCAGGACTCCGACCACCAGACCTGCACAGAGTGAGACAATGATCGGTGCGTGCATCGAGCCAGGACCCGACTCTGAGAAGGCGAACAGTGCTGGGATGCAGACTGCCAGAAGCAGAAGGATGATATTGACGATCGAGATAGCTGCACCCTCAAGCGGAGCCTGTCTCTGTGTTCTTCCAAGAGAGAAGCCCTTTGCAAGGAAGAAGGAGCCACAACCGATTCCGGCTGCAAAGCCAAGAAGTCCGATAAGGGCATTGAGGTCACCTGCTGAGAGTCTGAGTGCCATTCTGAACGGACAGCCAAGGAAGGCAAGACAGCCGATCATGACCATGACGCCAATGCAGAAGCGAAGCATCGGGGATGAGCCGCCTCTGGCGTTGAACTCCTTTGTGGCCAGGCTGATCAGGAACGAGCCCAGGACCAGACCGATGATCTCAGGTCTGACATATCTGACAGGGGCCGCGGTGTGCAGCTTGATTCCTCCTGCAATGTCCCTTATGAAGCAGGCAATGCAGAAACCCATGTTCTTCGGGTTGCCCAGAAGAACAAGAACAACAGCAATGATTCCAATGAGGCCGCCTGCAATCATCAGGTTCCTCATCTCCTTTGAAATCTTCATTGATTCCGTCCTCCAAATAGTGATTGCAACAATGTGCAACATTCATTCCAAATTTGATTTTACCATCATATCTTTGGAAATACAATGGAAATCATGCTATACTGATGCCATGAAGCGCATTTACCTGGACAATGCAGCAACAAGCTTCCCCAAAGCCCCTGGAATCGGGGATGTCATGAAGACCTTTCTGGAGGAGAGCTGCACCAACATAAACAGAACAAGCGGAGCCGGGGAGTTCCCCATATTCGACCGACTCTATGGACTCAGAGCCTCCATCGCCAAGATGGTTGGACTTGGAACCCCTGAGAGCGTGTGCTTCAGCAGTGGCGTGACCGAGTCCCTCAACCTTATAATAAAAGGGCTGTTCACAAAGGAGGACCACATACTGGTCTCCTCCTGCGAGCACAACAGCGTAATGCGCCCACTTGTCCAGATGGGCATCCCCTTCTCCAGAATCCCAAGCGACAACGAGGGTTATCTTCAGATAGACAAGGCCGAGGAGCTGATAAAGCCTAACACAAAGGCCATGGTCATCTGCGCTGCAGGCAACGTCTCTGGAGCAATCCAGGATGTCGAGAAGATTGCCCAGTTTGCAAAGGACCATAATCTTTTGATGTTCTTTGATGCTGCCCAGGCCCTTCCATTCGTCAGCTTTGATATGGACAGACTTGACATAGCAGGCGTTGTCTTCTCAGGTCACAAGGGACTGCTTGGTCCAGAGGGGACAGGTGGCGCCGCACTCAGAAAAGACATCGCCCTGGGCATCCCTCCACTTGTGAGCGGAGGCACCGGAAGCCAGAGCGACCTTGAGGAGGTGCCTACCACCCTGCCTGACAGACTTGAGGCAGGAACCCAGAACCTTCCAGGTCTGATGGCCCTTGCCCACTGTGTGGACTATGTGACGGAGAACCTGGAGACCCTCAGAGAGAACGAGAGGCTTATGACCAGATTCCTCTGCAAGGGTCTTTCGATGATAGAAGGTATCAAGGTCGTGGGAGCCGACGTAGACAGTCCAAGGACATCTGTGATATCGATTACATCGGACAGGATGGATGTTGCTGAGATAGCAGCAATACTGAATGACAAGTACAGCATAGAGACAAGGGTGGGACTTCACTGCTCGCCATCTAGCCATAAGGCTCTTGGCACCTTCCCTTCCGGCACACTCAGATTCTCACCCGGACCATTCACAAGGAAGGAGGAGATCTTCGCCACCCTGTATGCACTTAAGGAGATTCTCAATGCGTGAATACTACAAGGCCTTTCTGAAGGCGATAACCGAAGGTGGACTACAGAGGCAGACCTCCTTCTCCACCGGGGATGAGGCCATCTACAGGGACGGCTGCCTTATCTGCGGCGATGACATAGAGGAACCGGATCTCACAGAGGACATCCAGATGGAGCCTCATCTGGTTCTCTTCGGCTGCGGCCATGTGGGAAAGGCACTCTACGACCTTGCAGTGCTGCAGGACATGAAGGTCACAGTGCTGGACTGCAGAGAGGATTTCCTGACCGCTGAGCGCTTTCCGAAGGCAGAGAGGATCGCAGGCCCCTATGAGGAGCTTCTGTCCAGGGACTACGGCTTCACAGCCCCCTACTACTGCATCTTCACCCATGGCCACAGATACGATGAGGACTGCCTTCTCTACGCCCTCAGGCATCCTCATTCCTACATAGGCATGATCGGCTCCAAGGCCAAGGTGGCCCACTGCCTTGAAAGCATAAAGGCAAAGGGGATCACCGATGACATGCTCTCAAAGCTCCACTCACCCATAGGTCTTTCAATAAATGCAGTTACCCCAGAGGAGATAGCAATATCCATAATGGCCCAGATAATCTCGGTCTTCAGGTTCACCAGAAAGGTCATAACCGTTGACGCCAACGTCATAAGGATGGCGTCACAGGAGAAAGGCATTATGGTCAGGATCGTCGAGAAGTCAGGCTCTGCACCCCGCTCCGTAGGCTCCATGATGTTCGTCACAGAGAACGACATGACCGGTACGATAGGCGGAGGCTCCATAGAGATCCATGCCATAGACAAGGCACGTGAGATGATGAAAACAGGTCAGCCCTTCCTTCTTGAGAAACACACCCTCACGGGAAACGAGCCTCTTGGAATGATCTGCGGAGGAGACAACACCCTGCTCTACAAGGCTGTTGATTGACAGAAAAGCAAAAAGACAAAGAAAAAGGCTGCCCGGATTTGAAGTCCAAGGCAGCCTTGATTTTAAGAACTAATCAGCTCAGTGCTTGTCGTATCCAAGGTTGAACTTGATTGTGACAGCGTCGACCGGCTTGTCTCCAAGCTCTACGCCGAACTCCTGCCATCCATAGGAGGCATCAACCTGTGCGAACGGAAGCCAGATGCCGGCGCCGACAGACATGAAGCCGCGGTTGACACCAGCTCTTGCTGAGATGATGTTGAAGAGGTTGATCTCTGCACCAGCATTGAGGTGGAGAAGCAGATCGCTCCATCTGAAGCTGTCGAAGTCATCAACCATTGACTGGACCAGTGCATACATGTCAATCAGGTCAGCAGTGACGACCGGATTCAGGACAGGTACCTCTGGAGCGAATGCAACGCCGAAGTTCAGTGACCACGGAGTCTTGACCTCGAACTCTGTGCTTTCATTTGCGGTGTGTCCATCCGGAGCCTCAAGTGTTCCCTCGCTAAGAGAGTTTACAAGATCTCCAGCACTGGTGAAGCTCTTCATCTTGTATGTGCCGTTGATGTTGTTTGCAGTTGCTGCGATGGTGAGCTGATCCTGGAAGAGACCAAGTGTAACACCTACATCGACTGGGATTGCATAACCACCCATGATGGCGGTCTCCCAAAGCAGGGTGTTCATCATGTCATCGCTGTTCATCAGATCGATTGCATCGTTGGCGCCGATTTCCTTGAAGTATGCCTTGTAGACGAAGTGTCCTGCGACACCGGCTGACAGGGAGATGACATCTGTGTCGACGAATTTAAGTCCAAGAGCGAGAGACTGTGCAACGTTCAGTTCAGGGATGAGCTTCTGGCTAGCAACGCTTGTACCATCGTTAAGGGCATGGATTTTGAGCTGGACGTTTGTTCCGAGTCCAACTACACCAAGCTTGAGTCCAAGACCGAGGTCAACCTTTGCAACTGTGTTGTAGCCGCTTCCGAGGTTTGACAGGACCTTGTAGGCCAGGTTTGTGATTGAATCCTGGTCACCTTCCATTGCACCTTTGACAAGCTCTGGAACCTGCTCATCAGCGACAAGCTTCTGGAGGTTGTAGAATGTGATTCCAACTGTAGGAATTGAAAGACCGAAGCCCTTCTTGGCAAGAGCTGCCGGGTTTGAATAGTAGCTGTCATTCCTGTTCATCAGAGCAAGACCGCTCTGACCCATTGCATCATATCTGGCCAGTGTTGGCTGGAATGTGAAGTCAACGGCATCGTATGTTGCTACCGGCTCTGCTGCGAAGACAAATGAGCATGCCAGCAGGACGGCCATTAATGTAATCAGTAATTTCTTCATTTTAATATCCCCTCCCCAAAATTATTTGATCATATTAAGAAGACCAGTGATCGTTCCATCACCATCACCCATTTTAAGCAAGCCGGTGTACTTTGCATCAACAAGAATGACTGCTGCAGTTCTGAGAATATTGAAGATGTCAGCTGTGAACACAGACTGTGTCTGGTTTGCAATGGCGTACTTCATGTCGTTTCCAAGCTCCTCGAGGATGGTCTCCTTGGTCCCAGATGTAAGAGTACCGTCGACATTCGTGTCAATTGCGAGCATTGCAGCATAGAACTTTTCAACGCTTGTATCCTTGAACTCCACATCTCCAAGTGATGCAAGAGCATCATAGTTTGCATTCACATACTCCTCTGCGAATGTGCGCCATGCCTCTCCGCCGAGCTTGTCGGCCTCAACGAACAGAGAGGAGACAAGATAGAGAAGAAGATCGTCAACTGTGAGTCCGCAGTTGATGCTCTTGGCAAGAATTGCATTCGGATCCTCCTCAGTATAGATCTTTGCAACCGCATCAATTGAGGCCTTGATGGCCTTTGCCTGGAATATGAAGGACTTGTACATGCCAGGATCGAAACTCTTGTCCTTTGTGATCAGACCGAGGATCTTTGCAACTGTAGTCTTGAAGACCTTGACGTCGAAACCATCATCGGCTCTTGAGACATCCTTGGAGATGCTGCTGACTATGGCCATTAGGTTCAGGTCGTTTACAAGGTTGATGTTGGCAACTTCAGTGACGAGTGTGAGAGTCTCATAGGCACCCATTCCCTGGTCAATCAGGTCATTGATCTCCTCTTCAGTGAGAGACTCTGCTGATTCCTTGTCGAATTCACTTACAGTGTTTGCAATCTCTGAAATGATGGCAACTGTGGCGAGCTCCGCCTTTGTCGGGTTGTCTGAGATTGACGAGGCAAGATCGTCAAGGGCAGCCTTGATCTCAGCTACGATCTCGTTTGACTCTGCCGCCTCTGCCAGGCTGTCCGCAACTTTCGTCGCTTCAGCCACGAGGGCCTCCTTCACCTTTGCAGCCTCTTCCTCTGTCTTGGCCACAGGCTCGGAAATCTGATCCTTGAATGCCTTGGTCTTCTCCGGTGAATCCTTGATGGTTGAAATCGAGGATGTAATCTCTGCAGCAGTGGAAAGCGAGATCTCTATATCTCCGTTCTCCTTTGTTGTGACAGCGCTGTCAACCTTTGCAGCGGCTGCATCAGCAGCGCTGGTGTCTGCAGGAATACCATAGACGTTATTGCTCATCTTTCCCATGAGATCTGCCAGTTCCTGTGAACATGCTGTCAGGCTCAGTACCATGACGACCACAAGAAGACCAATTAGAACTTTCTTCATTGTTCCCTCCTGAAGAATAATCAAAAGAAGATTCTTACCTATTCTTTTTATACCTTGTTTAGGGCGTGCCCACCCTGTTCTCTAATTATATAACATACAAAGGGGCAAAAAGGTAACAGAATCATCACGCTTTTACTGATTTATCTGAGAGAGTGCGTCTGAAGACATACCCGAGGACAACGGAGAGCATCGGGAACACAGAGAAAATCAGGAACAGACCGGAGTAACCGATCTGGTCGACTATGATACCACCTATCAGGGCTCCGATCATCTGGGGGAAGTTAGTTGCCACTGCCCAGTAGAGGCTCATAGCAACCGAGTAGTGCTCCTCTGCCACATTCTGAGCTATGAATCTTGTGACTCCGACATGCAATAGACCGAATGTCAGAGAGTGTAGAAGCTGGGCGAATATGAAGGCACCTACGTTTGGGAAGAGATAGTAGACCAGTAGCCTAACGAACATTGCGATAGACCCGAGCATGATTGCCGTGAAGGCTGTGATCCTGCCCTTCTGCAGAAGCCTTCCGCCGAAGAACATCATGACCATCTCTGAGAAGGCTCCAAGGGCTATCATCAAGGTGAAACGGTTGCCAAGGTTCAAGACCTCTGTCATGTAGCCAGAAAGCATCCTGTTTATGACAGTCTCACCCATCCTTCCTATTGCAACGACCAGCATCATCAGATAGTACTTCTTGCTGAACCACGAGAGTGAGAACATCCTAGACTTGGTCTCGCCTTCCCTCCTTGGAAGGTCCTTTGGTGCAATGATCAGTGATATGGCGAACAGGGTGTTCACTATAACCATGCACAGGAGAATTGAATCGTTGCTCTTCTCATTGGGGAAACCGGTCAGGGCAAAGAGAATAAGGCAGATAAGATAGCCTAGGGTACCTGCCGATCTGGCCAATCCATACTTGGCGGGGTCGCCTTCAAGCAGTCTGCTCTCATAGCCATCCATCATTGGATTGATGGACCAAAAGACGCCAAAAGATACAAAAAATGCAAGGCATGTAAGCAAAATAGACCCTGATTTAGCTGCAGGGAAGAAAAGGATTGTGCTTATTGTTATAAGCGCCAAGGCTATCCTTCTGGTCTTTCTTGTGTTGTCTGCAAGCATACAGAGAAGTATCGGCATTATGACCGATGCAGTCTGTCCAACAGCAAGGACAATTCCTACCAGTGTATTGGAGTAACCCTTGTTCCTGAAGATTATCTGGGCATACGGAGAAGTGACTGCAGTTGTGGACTGCGCGAAGAAAGTAAGAAATATAAGCCTAAGCACAGGTGCCATTATCAACATTTGACCTGTCTTGGGCAAGGGAAAAAGAAAGCGCCACGATAAAAAACCGTGGCGCTGTAATCTGAACTATCGTTCGGCTTAGCGAATAACCAACTCTGTCTGCAGATCGAAGAACTTTGCCTTCTCCATGTTGACAGCAAGGGAGATCTTCTCGCCAACCTTGACGGTTGCGGTAGGATCGATCTTACCTGTGATCTGGTTCTTTGCGGTTGCAACGAAGACATGGGTCTCAGATCCGAGAGGCTCGACAACTGAGATTGTTCCGTCAATTGTCTTTCCGTCGACTGAAGCTGGCTCGAATGCGACATCCTCTGGGCGGATACCGAATGTGACCTGCTTGCCGACATAAGCCTTGAGGAGCTTAGCCTGAGCATCTGTGACCTTCAGGCGGAAATCACCCTCGTGTACATAGATGTCATTGCCCTCTGCCATAACATCGCAAACCATGAAGTTCATTGGAGGTGATCCAATGAAGCCGGCGACGAACTTGTTATCCGGGTTGTTGTACAGCTCAAGAGGTCCGCCGATCTGCTGGATGACACCGAGCTTCATGACGACGATCTTGTCTGCCATTGTAAGTGCCTCGACCTGGTCATGTGTGACGTAGATCATTGTGGCCTGAAGTCTGTGATGGAGACCTGAGATCTCAGCTCTCATCTGGACACGAAGCTTAGCATCGAGGTTTGAAAGTGGCTCATCGAAAAGGAAGACCTTTGGCTTTCTGACGATTGCTCTTCCAACTGCGACACGCTGTCTCTGTCCACCGGAAAGTGCCTTTGGCTTTCTTTCGAGCAGTTCTTCAATGTCGAGGATCTTGGCTGCCTCACGGACACGGGCATCAATCTCTTCCTTAGGGAATTTGCGGATCTTAAGTCCGAATGCCATGTTGTCATAGACAGTCATGTGCGGGTACAGAGCGTAGTTCTGGAA
>DMOO01000014.1 GCA_003456855.1 Sphaerochaeta sp. | reverse complement strand
GGAGAATAAGGCCCACGATGAACACGAGGGCATTAGGTGCCCACATGTAGATGATGGGATGCATACTGCCAGAAATGGCTCTGACGTGCATGTAATAGATGAAGAACCAGTAGAAGACTGCAACCAGCATAGAGAGGCCGAAGCCTATCATCCTTCCATTCTTGACTCTGAAGAAGGATATCGGGAATGCGATGAAAACCAGAAAGGTGCAGGCCAGCGATAGGGCTATCTTCTTCTGGTATTCGCTTCTGTAGTACTGGTAGTAGAAGCTGTAGCCTCTCTGGCCCTTTGAATCCTTCAACTGCTGGGCATAGGATAAGACTTGCGATGTCGAGGCATCGCCCCTCTCCACATCAAAGAGCTCCTCTCCAAGGTTCGCAGCGGCAAAGCTTATGTTGTTCTGCCTCTGTCTCTCTATCGAGTCCTGTTCGGACTGAAGATCCTCGGCGGCGGCCTTAAGCTGGCTCATTGACATCTGCGAAGGCGTTATGTTCACAAGACCGGAGGCGTTGGACGAGAGATCAAGATAGACGGACATGGTCTTTGCGCCTGCAAGCGAGTAGCTTTTGAGCGAGCTTGAATCCGTGATGAGTATCTCTGGGTCAACAAGGTCTATCCTGTACAGGAAGCGGTCGATGTCCAGGACTGTGATCCTGCCTTCCGTGGCGCTGATAACTCTGCTGTCACGGCTGCTGGCATCGTCGAAGATCAGAACATCATAGAGGACGTTCCCCTCGACCGGGCCATTTGAGATTATCCTCTTTCCGAAGCTGGTGGAGCTGTAGCTCTCAAGCTGCATGGTCGGGATGCTCTGGATCATCTCTGCATAGAGGTCCTTGTATAGGCTTGTGGTGTATGGAATCATCCAGTCAGCTATCATAAGTGTAGATGCCGAAAGGAAAAGAGATATCACGATTATTGGCTTAATTATCTGCCTTATATGCACTCCACAGGATCTTAGGGCAAGGATCTCGTTCTGTGACGAGAGGTTTCCTATGACCATGCTTGCCGATGCCAAGGAGCTGAACGGCATGGTGTACATCAGAAACTGCGGGACAGAGAAGACGACCAGAAGAAGGACGTCTCCCACATTGACGTTCTTGAGAAGGATCTTCTGAGCCAGAACGAGTATCTGGTTCACGAAGAAGATGAAGAAAAAGAAGAGGAAGGCCACAATGAAGGAAAGGATGTACTCCCTTCCCACATAGAGATAAAGATGACCGAACTTCGCCCTTCTTCCCATACCTTTATTTTGAACCTATTCCAGTGGAACCGAATCCACCCTCGCCTCTTTCCGTCTCCTCAAGGCTTGTGACAACCTCAAAGGCTGCGGTCTCATGGCGGGCAATGACAATCTGGGCGATCCTGTCTCCGTCGTTGATGACGAAGGTTTCATCGGAATGGTTGATGAGAATGACCTTGATCTCGCCTCTGTAGTCAGAGTCAATGGTTCCTGGGGTGTTGAGAACAGTGACCCCCTTCTTTGCTGCAAGGCCGGACCTTGGACGGACCTGGGCCTCATAGCCTACAGGGAGGGCAATGCGGACACCCGTAGGGACCAGAAGCCGATTGTGCGGCTGGATCTCAAGAGTTCCCTTAATGCCAAGACAGGCGCAGAGATCTGCGCCTGCCGCCTGGCTGGAGCCGTAGACCGGAAGTCTGGCTCCATCATTCAACTGTATTTTGACAATGCAATTATCCATTATTCCTCAGTTGGTTTTGTCTCTTCTGATGCAGGCTTCTCTTCCTTCTTGTGGAAAGGCTTTGAAGGTCTGCGATCGTCTTTGCGATCGAACTTCCTGTCACCATCTCTGCGAGGTTTTCTGTCTCCTCTGTCACGGTCGCCCATCGGCTTGCGTGCTGGAGCCTTTGTCTCTCCATCTGGATCGATGGCATCGATGTATGAAAGGCTGAGCTTTCCGCCTGTTCTGTCAATTTCAAGAAGCTTGACTGGGATGACCTGGCCGACTGAAAGGACGTCTGAGACGTTCTCGACTCTGGTTCTGGCAAGCTTGGAGATGTGGCAGAGGCCTTCCTTACCAGGGAGGATCTCGACGAATGCACCGAAGTCCATGATGCGCTTGACAGTACCCTGATAGACCTTGCCTACCTCAGGCTCCTCGATGATGGACTTGACCATCTCAAGAGCTGCCTGTGCGCAAGCGTTGTTCTTACCGTAGATTGTGACTGTTCCGTCGTCATCGATGTTGACCTCAGCACCAGTTGCCTGTGCGATTCCCTTGATTGTCTTTCCACCTGTTCCGATGACAGCTCCGATCTTGTCCTCGGCAACCTTTGTTGAGAGGATCTTCGGTGCATACTGGTTGACCTCTGGTCTTGGACCTGCGAGTGTCTGCTCCATGATGCCGAGGATGTGGTATCTGCCTTCCTTGGCCTGCTGGAGAGCCTTGCTCATGATCTCTGGTGTGACACCGGCGATCTTGATGTCCATCTGGAAGGCTGTGATACCGTCACGTGTTCCGGCGACCTTGAAGTCCATGTCGCC
>DMOO01000020.1 GCA_003456855.1 Sphaerochaeta sp. | reverse complement strand
AGGCGGGAAGGTGCACATGGGTTCTTACCCGATACACATTGTCATCGATCTTCAAGATCGGACTTGCAACAACCCTGCTTGCATCATTGATTCTGATGGGAGTGGATCTGTTCGCCAACCTTGACACCTACATGAACCACGGAGTCGCATTCCCGCAGGCTCTGTCTCTGACAAGTCTCTATTTCCCTGAAGCCTTCCTGCTGGCACTAGGGCCTGCCTTCCTGTTTGCAGTGACCTATCATCTTTCAATGCTGCATGCAAACAACGAGATCATGAGCATAATGAACTCAGGTGTTAGCTTCAGTAAGGTCATAAGACCAATAATCGTGCTTTCTGTGCTGCTTACCGCCTTCCATTTCGGCTTCAACGAGAAGGTCGCGATTCCTTCCAGCAACAGGAAGGAAGTGCTCACCGAGCAGATAACAAACAACAACAGTGCCTCAAGCAACAATAACATCGCGATGAGCGAGATGCAGAACGGCTATATGGTCTATGCATCTGTATACTCAGACAAGGACCATACGCTATACGACGTCTCTCTGCTGGAGAGCACCGAGGACGGCAAGCTGATTCGCAGAACAGATGCCTACAAGGCGGTCTATGACAACGAAAAGGGCCTCTGGACCTTCTATGACGTCTATGTCTATGAGCCTACTAAAATAGACGACAGCGCCTCAGACATCAAGATCAAGGTGCTTTCTGTGCAGACCAACGAGGTTCTCAAGCTTGAGCCGCAGCTCTTCAGAAGTGGTACCAACGAGATCTCCAAGATGTCGTTGGATCTTGGCAAGACCTATCTGAACAGAATGAAGGGCCTCAACAAGGAGGAGTACGCAAAGCTGGGTACAGAGTACTACAAGCGCATCTTCAGCTGCCTTTCGCCGCTTATCATGATGATCATAGCCTGCAGCATGAACTACAGGTTCAAGAAGAACGTGCTCTTTCTGTCACTGATAATCTCAATCTGCCTGATAGTCGTCTACTATGTCGTGCAGATAATGACCATGATGATGGCAAACCAAGGGGTGATTGCACCTCAGCTGGGAACTTTGATACCATTTGCCGTGATGCTCCTGGTGTCATTCCTGATGGGTGCCTTCCTGAGACGTCAATAAGCATAAATGAGAGGGAATATGGAGAACAGAATCTTCACTTTGCATCATAAGGACAGCCACTGCAATGCCAGAACCGGTGAGATCAGACTTCCACATGGAGTGGTCCAGACACCTGCCTTCATGCCTGTAGGCACAAACGGCACAGTCAAGGGCATACACCATGACGATGTTGCAAAGATAGGATACAACCTCATTCTGGGAAACACATACCATCTCTATCTCAGGCCTGGAATCGAGGTTCTGAAGACCTTTGACGGACTTCACAACTTCAGCCACTGGAACGGAAACATCCTGACCGACAGCGGCGGGTTCCAGGTTTTCTCACTCAGCCAGCTCAGAAAGATCCACGAGGAGGGCGTTAAGTTTCAGAGCCACATAGACGGTTCAAGGCACATCTTCACACCGGAGAAGGTCGTCGACATCCAGCAGGTAATAGGCTCTGACATAGCAATGATGCTTGATGTCTGCTCGGCTCCCGGAATCTCCTGGAAGGAGACTCTGAATGCCATGGACATCACACATCTCTGGGCTGAAAGGGCCATTGTAAGGCGTGACAGCCTGAAGGACCTGACGGGCAGGGCATTCAGAGGAAACCTCTTCGGCATAGTCCAGGGAGGCTTCTACGAGGATCTGAGGATCAAGAGCGCCCAGACCATCAGCTCGATGGACTTTCCTGGAATCGCGATCGGAGGTCTCTCCGTAGGCGAATCCAAGGAGGATTTCTGCAGATTCCTGGCAATCACCGCCGACAACATCACTGAATCTAAGCCAAGATATGTCATGGGTATTGGAACCCCTGACTACATCCTTGAGGCGATAGAGAACGGGATCGATCTGTTCGACTGCGTCCTTGCAACCAGAACGGCCAGGAACGGAAGTGTCTTCACTGATGACGGAATGCTTACTCTCAGCAGGTCCTTCAACGAGTTCGACCATGGCCCCATCCAGGAAGGCTGCACCTGCAGAGCCTGCACAGAGTATTCTTTGGCCTACATGAGGCACATGTTCAAGTGCAACGAGATGCTTGGTGGAATGCTTGCAACCGAGCATAACCTCACATATCTGTACAATCTTGTCCTCAAGGCTAGGAAGGCCATAGAGGAGAACAGGTTCCAGTCCTTCAAGGAGGACTATCTGAAGCGCTTCTACGCCAATGGCGGACGCTGCATAAGGGGCTAGGATGAGATTCCCTTACCGCGGTGCCGGAATAGGCCTTGTCAAAGACAACTGCATCCTCATGGGAAAGAGAGCCGACACGCCGTTCTTCGGCAAGTGGGCAGTACCTGGTGGAGGATTCGAGAAGGGCAGGGATCTTGATGACCTGGAAAACGCCAAAAGAGAGTTTAAAGAGGAGACAGGGATAGACTTCGATTCTCTGGATGCAAAACAGATCTCAAGCTGGACGCTCAAGGCCCCGTTCTTCAGATGGACAACCTATTTCTTCTCTGTCAAGGAATTGGACTTCGACAGCATCAAGCCTGACGAGTTCTCTGAAATCCAGTGGGTCAGCATTGATGAAGTGCTAGGAAAGACCCGCAAGGGCGAAAAAAAACACTTCAGACCTTTCACAAAGTCTGAAGTGCGTTCAATCAATAACAGTATCTGATCAGAAATCAGCAAGCTCGATCTTCTTCACAACGTAGTCATAGTCGACGCCGTTGATGTTGAACTTCTTCTCCTCGTTGACCTCCATGTTGTAGATGGCCTGTCCAAGTGGAGCCTTGAAGTTCAGGATGTTCTTGTAAGGATCCGACTCCCATGGTCCAAGAAGGGTGTACTGGACTTCAGAGCCTGTCTTCTTGTCAAGGAAGGTGACCTTGGTTCCGAATGAGACGTACTGTGTATCTACGTTCTCAGGAAGGATGATCTGGGCGATTGAAGTCTCGTCTGTGAGCTTGTTCATCATGAAGTTCAGGTTCTTCTGCTTGTCCTTGGCATACTGGTACTCTGAATTCTCTCTCAGGTCTCCGAGGTCTCTGGCTGTTCCGATCTCCTTTGAGTTCTCAGGGATCTCGACGTTCATGATGTGGTCGAGCTCCTGGCTCTTGGCTTCGAACATAGCCTTTGTGCAGAGGAATCCCTTCGGGATCAGCTTCTTCTTGTCGATGACCTTGTCAGGGTTGTCACCTGTGATGGCCTCCCAATCCTCGAACTTGGAGGCGATGTAGTGCTTGACTGACAGTATCTCGTTCTCGATTCCAGGGATTCCCTTCAGAGTGGAGTAGATCTTCTGAGCCTGTGAGGCGTCAGCATCATCGATGTAGTCATAGACCTCACCCTGTTCGGTCTTGGTGTAGGTGAGGAGGGCGGAGACGAGCTGGTCCCTGCGCTTCTTGTTGTCTGCCACGTCGACAGAGTTTCCGATCTTCCTGTTGACGGTTGCAAGCAGGCTGAGCTTGTCGAACAGAAGCTTCTCCTTGGAGATCTTGGCTGTCTTCCAGTCCTTGTCAGAGAAGTTCTTGACCAGATAGAGGAAGAAGTCAGGGTTGTCCTTGCAGTTGGCTGCAGCCTCTGCGAGGATCTTGTAGATCACGTTCTTCTTTGGACCCTTTCTGATGCAGTCTGCCATGTACTGGGTCATGTAGACTGGGTAAAGGTCGATGAGAACCTCCTGCCAGTTGTCGACGTTGGACATGACGTTCTCGATGAAGACTCTCTTGAGCTCGTTGTCCTGGATTGAGACGAAGAACTTCTTTCTGTCCTTGGCATCGATGCGGTTATAGTACTCGATGAAGGTGGCACCGATCTGGACGAAGCTCATTCCCTTCTTGTTCTTCAGATTGTCAAGGACGAGGAAGGCGACTGCGCCGTCCGTTCCGGAGATCTGTGCACGACCCTCGAAGTAGTTGACCATAGTCATGAACTCATCGCTGTCAGTGTCAGCGTCAGTCATTGAGAGGTAGTCCTTCATAATCTTCAGCTTGTCGTAGAAGTCCTTGGAGCTTCTGAACAGGGAGAGCATCTTCTCCTCAAGTGTGATTGGTGTTGAGCGAAGGACATAGACGTCCGTGGTGCCTTCAGCGATGCAGAAGTACGGGTTGGTGGAGAGCTCCTTCTTGGCGGCGCTCTGCCAGGTTGACCACTCCTTGTCGGAGAGGATGGACGGAGTGAGCTCTGCCTTCATCTGCTTCAGGGAAGCCTGGTTGTTGAAGGATGAAAGAAGGACTCTGAGACCCCATTCGACCTTGGTCTTGTCCATGAACTGGGCATTGAGCTTCTCCTTTGGAACGGCTGCCTTCAGGACCCAGATGTGTCTCTTCTGCAGGACGCGGAGGCTTGAGAGGGCCATCTTGAGGCTCATTGTGTGGGCACCCTTGCCGACGAACTGGATCTGCATCTCGTCCTTTGTGATCTTCATGATCCTACCGAGCTTCCATGTCTCATGGTACACGAATGCACCCTCGACGAACTCGATCTGCTTCTCGAAGTTCTCGATAGCGACGTTGATGTTCAGATAGTCATCGAGGATTCCTGTGTTGTTAAGGCAGTAGTCAAGTCTTGGATTGTCCTTGTACTTCTCGCGCCAGAGCTCAACCAGCTTGTCCCTTGTCTCTGTGTCATGCGGGGCGAAGTGGATGATCTTCTTGAGGATCTCGACGTTTGTGTTGATGTCGAAGTTGCCTTTCTCGTAGATGGAGTGGAGGAAGTACACGCCTTTCTCGGTTCCCATTGAGTCTGCGATCTTGGAGGCGAGGCCGATGAGATACTCGGAGTTGTCGCCCTTGAGACCCATTATCTTCTCCCAGACGTTCTTCAGGGCAGCGAGGTCGCGAGCCTTGAAGTGGCGTCTGATGATGCTTCTGTAGTAGTTGAGTGCAGAGGCAGTCTCACCCTAAGCGTTGAAGTAGTCAGCAAGCTTGTAGAGAACGTCAGTCTCCTCGAAATCGACCTTTACCAGTCTCTCCCAGGTCTCGATCTTCTCCTTCTCCATGTTGTTGACGGTGTAGCACTCTGCCAGAACCTTGAGGGCATAGGAGCTTTCGTTGAAGGTGAGGATCTTGTTTCCGAGGTAGATGACCTCAGGCCACATTGAATCCTCATAATACTGCTCGAGGACAGTGAAGATGTGTCTGTCGTCCATTGGATGGCGACCGGTTATTGTTGCAAGGTATCTGATTGCGATGGAATTGTGGTTCTTCTCTTCCAGACACTCCTCGCAGTAGCCCTTGAATTCCTGTCTGTCCTCAGACTCTGTGAGTTTTGCTGCGGCGGCATCGAGTTTCTTGAAGTCCTCAACCTTGACATCCGCTGTAGAGGAGGCCTGCCAAAGTTCATCCTTAATCAAATCCCTGACTTCAGTTGCGTTCATTTTTCGCTCCTAAATCTAATGTTCTTCTAAAACGTAAACAAAACCGGGCAGACTCGCGTCTGCTCGGCCTTTGTGTCATTTCGTATACATAAAATATACCACAATTTCACTTGATGTGCAATTAGATTAATTATAATGAAAAGAGCAAAGTTATCATGCCCAAGTACTAAAACTTTTAGTATAAACTGTGAAAATAAAATAAATCTGATTTCAAAAATTAAAAAATCTTTACAATTTTAACCGAAAGATTATAATTAAGATATGCAGAGCTTTTTGACTTTAATTGAACAAATAGAGAAGGATCTCCCGACCTCGGAGAGGAAAATAGCAGAATACGTTCTTCAGAACCCATCGGCACCATTGCAGATGACAATGACGGAACTCTCCGCAGCCGCCGGATCCAGTCCTGCAATCGTTGTAAGACTTTGCAAGAGACTCAACGTCAACGGTTATTCAGACTTCAAACTCAGACTCTCCAGAGAGGTATTCTCAAACGAGGGCAAGGATGAAGAGCCGGAGCAGGTGATGGAGAACTTCTATGACTCAGGCCTCAGCACAAGGGATCTGATCATCCAGTACATCAAGTTCACAACCAAGAACCTCTCCAATCTGGAGTCCGTCCTTGATCCAAAGGCCATCGATGCAGCAGCTGAGATGATCTACAACTCCAAGACGATCCTTCTGATCGGACAGGGTTCTGCAGAAGTCACACTGAGTGACCTTCAGTACAAGCTTGCTAGACTTGGAAAGAACATCATCTACTCCAAGGACGTCAATCTCCAGATTGCACAGGCCTATTCAATGACAGATGACATGGTTGCCTTCGGAATCTCCTACTTTGGAGAGGACACACTTGTCAACCAGGCTGCCAAGGCACTGAAGGAGTGTGGAAGAAAGCTCATCACCCTTACAAAGATCGGCCACAACCATCTTTCAAGGCTAGCTGACGTCAAGCTTCAGATTCCTTCATCAGGATATGAGTTCAGAACAGGTTCAACACTGTCAAGAATCCTTCAGATATTCGCTACTGATGTTCTTTACAGTGCAGTTCTCGGCAAGATGCCGGAGGAAGAGAAGACTGCAGTTCTGCGCAGATGGAACTTCAGCGTTTCTCATAACTAGGAATCAAAATGAAAATTAAAGTATTGGGCACAGGCGCTGTCCCATCGTCTCAAAGAAGTTGCGGCTATCTGATTGATGGCTGCATTCTTGTTGACAACCCAAATGGTGGTTGGAAGCTCATAGAGAATCTGGGCTATGACCTGGTGGACATAGACAACATTCTTCTTACTCACTTCCATGCCGACCACTATTTCGACATGCCTTTCGTCTTCCTTACAAGGGAGGGCAGCACGGACAAAACCCTGAACGTCTTCTGCGGCAAATCAGGTCCTGAGTACATCTACAATGCCCTGGATATTGCTTTCCCTGACATAGCACAATACGTCAGGGACATCCCAATCAACTTCAACAACGATGATACTTTCCAGGTAATGGATTACCATGTAAGAAGATATGAAGTCACTCATGGCACTCTCCCCGAGTGCTATTCATACGTCTTCGACGATGACAGGCAGAAGATCGGCTTCTCTGGAGACACCTGTCTCTGCGATGGAATCCTCCAGGCGATCGAGGGCTGCAAGCATTTCATCCTCGAGTGCTCACAGGCCTCCAACACTGCCATGAAGGGTGGAAAGGCACACCTCAGGGTCGACCAGTTCAACAAGATAGCTGAAGACAACCCAGGCTGCACCTTCTATGCAACACACATGTCTTCCTACTCAAGAGCCGAAATCACAGAGAACCATCCGGAGAACGTGATAATCCTTAATGACCTTGACGAGTTGGAGCTCTGAGAATGAAGATCAAGGTCCTGGGAACCGGTGCCGTCTCGGCCGTGGAGCTCAGCCCAGGCTATCTCATTGACGGGAATATACTTGTTGACGTACCAAGTGGATGCTGGAAGCTCATTGAGAGCCTTGGACATCCACGTATGGGCGTTGAGGACATCCTGATAACCCATTTCCATGCCGACCACTATTTCGACA
>DMOO01000240.1 GCA_003456855.1 Sphaerochaeta sp. | reverse complement strand
CTTCACATGCAGGCAAGCAGAAACAACAACACACGTGGTTTCAATGCCCTTGGCGCTGACACAGGCTACGATGGAGTCACAGACAAGGAAGTTGCCTACAACCTCTCAAGGTTCATGGATACCCTTGACGGCAGAAACGCTCTTCCTAAGACGATCATCTATTCACTCAACCCGAAGGATTACTACGTAATCGGCACTCTGATGGGTTGCTTCCAGAGAGACATCCCTGGCAAGATCCAGATGGGTAGTGCATGGTGGTTCTGCGATCACTTCGACGGCATGGAGCAGCAGATGAAGACCCTCGGAAACCTCGGTCTCCTCTCAAGGTTCATCGGAATGCTCACCGACAGCCGCTCATTCCTCTCCTATCCGAGACATGAGCTGTTCAGGAGAATCCTCTGCAACATCCTGGGAACATGGATGGAGAACGGAGAGGTCCCTGCAGACTTCGACCTTCTTGGTGGAATGGTCCAGGACATCTCCTTCAACAACGCACAGAGATACTTCGAGAACAAGTAAGGAAACACCTTACCAAGCAGAGCAGGGCTCCAGAGAGATCTGGGGCCTTGTTTTTTATCCATTCATCGAAAAACATAAACTTTGCAAAGACAATGATCCCTCTTGCACGCTATGGAAACGAGGGCGAGCTTGACAGCACAGCCATCTTCCTTGCATCTCCAGCATCCTCATACGTCAACGGCCAGAACATAAATGAGGCTGACACATCTGTGACAGCCTCAAGTGTGAAATATTCAGACTTTTTAGAGAATGTTGATCTTTATCTTCATGTCTGAGATCGGGTAGGTGGAGCAGGCGTGGACGTAGTTGAAGTCCTTGTCTGCGCCTCTTCTTCCGTCTCCTACAGGGCAGACGAAGTACTTGCCGTCCAGGACCTTGATTCTGCAGAATCCACAGGCGCCGCTACGGCAGGCTGTGTGGACCTTGAGTCCGGCTCTCTCAAGTGCTACAGCAATGCTCTCAGTGGCCTTTGCGTTGATCTTGGTCTCGGCTATCCCCTGCATGACAGAGATTGTGAACTCCTTGTCCTTGAGCTCCTGTGGAAAGCCCTCGAACTTGGTGATGTCACGGACCTGTCCGAAGACCTCATATCTGATTCTTCTCTTCGGGACGTTCAGCTTTGCAAGCTCGCCACGCACAAAGTCGTACATGACCTGTGGCCCACAGACGAAGTAGGTGGTGTCCTCAGCTGAGTATTTCTTTATGAGTTCAGCATTAAGGAAGCCTTTCTCTCCGGTCCAGTCTGGGTTGTCACCGCTGAGGACATGGACGATGTGTACCTTGTCGCAGGCGCAGGCCTCAAGCTCATCCTTCAGGATGATGTCAGAGCTCACCACTGAGCCGTACATGATCGTCAGATCGAAGTCCAGCTTGCCGTTCTTGATCTCCCTGGCCATAGAGGCGAACGGAGTGATTCCGCTTCCACCGGCAAGGGCCACAACGTGCTTGGCATCCCTGATCGAGTCATAGTGGAACTCACCGAGTCCGACTTCGCCCTGGAAGGAGTCACCGACCTTGGCCTCGTCATAGAGGTAATCGGCGATGAAACCATCGGCTCTGGGCTTTCTTACTGTGATCTCGACAAACGGCTTGTCACCACGTGTCTGGTAAGGGGCGCTGGAGATGGAGTAGGGCCTTGTAACAAGTGAGGTTCCGATCTTGACCTGGATTGTAAGGAACTGTCCTGCCTGGAAATAGGGCAGGTGATGGGTGGATGTGAACCTGATCGTCTTTGCAGTCGGGCTGACAGGCTTGATGTCAGTAATGGTAAGATCGATGAAGCCCGGGTGCAGTGCCTTGGCAACTGCACTGATAGGGTCGAATGGCTTTGGCTGGGCTGATGCCTTGTCAAAGACCTCCTGTCTTCTAGCGGTTACTCTGGAGGCTCCTCCGACGTCTTTCAGAAAACTCTTGACTTTCATCACTTTGCCTCCTTTGCGTCTTCTTCCATCATGTCAAGGATGATCTTTGCACCCTTGCGTCCGTTGGTCACCGCAGGTCCCATGCCATCGCCCGAGATCTGGTGGGCACCGGAGAAGGAGAGACCCTGGATGAAGTTCTCCTTCTCTCCCATCTGGAGTCTGGCGACGATGTGGTCATCCATCGTGTGCATGTAGCCGTAGATGGAGCCTCTGTAGGCGCCTGTGTAATGGGAGATCGTAGGTGGAGCCTCGATGACCAGCTCGAGGATGTGGTCACGCAGGTTCACACCCAGGCGCTTGGACTCGATGTCGATGAAGTACTCAGCGTTCTTGCGCTTGAGCTCCTGGTAGTTCTCCTCGGTCACGTTCTTCCAGCCTTCCGGCCTTGGAAGAGCAGTGATGGAGTAAATGCAGGTGCCTTCAGGAGATGCCTTTGGATTTGCAAGGTTGGTGCAGATGGATGTGACGTACTTGTAAGGGCCTTCGGTGGCGAAGTTGTCGAAGATCATCCTCTGGTCCATTCCCTCAGGTGCATAGAAGGTGGAGTAGTCTGTGATGCCGAGCTCCTTAGGGCTCTTGTCCAGAAGCATGACGACTGAGAAGCATGTTACTCCGACCGTCTTTGCGTTGACGAACTTGATTGCACCCTCTGGGACTGCCTCCTTAGGCTCGATCATTGAGGTGTAGGCCTTGTCCGGGTATGAGGAGCAGACGACATAGCGGGTGTTTACGACCTCGCCGTTTGCAAGGCGGACGCCGCAGACGTGCTTGTCCTTGACCAGTATCTTGTCTGCACGCATTCCGTACTCGACCTGGACGCCCATCTCCATTGCACGCTCAGCCATCTTGAGAGACATCTCGTGGGAGAACTTGGCAGGGACGTAGGAGCCGTAGCCGAGGTAGTCTGCCATCAGAACCGCATAGACGGTGAAGGGCAGGTCCTCGAGGATGTTTCCTACGTAGATCCAGTAGGCTGAGAGGATGTCTATGGCCTGCTGCGGCAGCTTGAAGCTGTTGAGGACCTCCAAGGCGCTGTAACCGGCGGTCTTGACGAAGTCAGGGTGCTTGAGAAGCATCTTGACCTTGGACATGTGGGTCACAGAGAGGATGTTGACAGAATCATAGACCCTGTTGCAGAGCTGCAGGACCTCAAGGACCTTCTTGTAGAGGCTTCCGTCCTTGTCTCCGCAGGCATCGGCGATCTCCTTTGCAGGGGTCTCGAAGTCTCCGTGGGTACCGGGATGGACGACGACATCGGTGTTCCTCTTCGGGTCGACGAAGCGGTAGGCATCAGGGACTCTGAGCCAGTCGATGTCGACTCCCATCTCATCGAAGAACTTCCTGATCTTGAGAGGGCAGTCCTTCGAACCGATGGACATCATCTCATGGAGGGTTCCCTCGATCTCTATGTCACCGCGGACGAATGATGTGGCCACTCCACCTGGGAGGTTATGCTGCTCGACCATGAGGACGCTCTTTCCCTTCTTTGCAAGGGTCAGAGCAGAGGCCATGCCTGCAAGGGCTCCTCCGATGACGACTACATCATAGCTGTCTTTGAAATGTTTGGTTGCCATGTGAATTCCTTTAATTTCTTTCTGTACATAAAACAAGGGAGACGAATCTCCCTTGCTTTGACGTTATTTGAACTGTTATCAGAAGAATCTGTTCACAAGATCCCTTGAGTACTCGACGGTCTCATCCATGTCTCCGAATGACATGACCTCACCGGCGTAGAAGGTGTTGTTCTGGCCCTGCATGGCCTCGACCTTCTCGTACCATCCGTTTGCATAGTCCTCGGAGAAGACGTGCGGCGAGTAGTAGACGCTCCACTCATTTACCACGTTTGAAGCAGGATTCTTCATGGTCTTAAGATCGTCCAGCACCATCTGACGGCACTTCTCGTACGGGACCTCGGGCTGATCCTTGTGCTTGCGGAGGGCGTAG
>DMOO01000018.1 GCA_003456855.1 Sphaerochaeta sp. | reverse complement strand
TGCACAGACACCCTGATAGATGGCTGTTCCGTCCATGTTGATTGTTGCACCAAGCGGCAGTGAGAATGCGTAGACCTCTTTCTCGACACCGAGGTTCTCGGCAGCTGTCATTGTTGTAGGCAGAGTACCGTTTGATGAACGTGTGACGAATGCTGTGATGAATGGAGTTCTTGCTTCCTTGAAGAATGCACCGATCTTGATTCCGCTGATCTTGAGAAGACCACCGTAGATGAGAACGACATGGATGATGTAACCGAGGAAACATGCGATTGTGACGATCAGCAGTGAACCTGCGACCTTTGCACCGTTCTTTGCGAAGACCTCGGCAATGAGGACTGCGACACCGAATGGAGCATACTGCATGATACCTCTTACAACCATCATCATGACCTCAGCAAGGCAGTCGAAGACCTGATAGGCAACCTGTGCAGCCTTGGCTATTCTCTCGTCCTTGGAGACCTTCATGAATGAAAGGCAGAGACCGAAGACCAGAGCGAAGAAGATGACCTGGAGGACTGTCTCGTTTACAAGAGCTGAAAGAACGCTTGTAGGAATGATGTTTGTGATGACAGACCAGACGTCAGTTGATCCGGTCTTTCCTGCTGCACCTGCGGCAAGGGCCTCTACGGCTGCAAGCTCTGCATGCGGCTGGAAGATGTTTGCCATGCAGAGACCGATGATGACACCGAATGCAGATGTCACAAGATAGATGATGACAACTCTGATACCGATCTTACCAACGTTTGCAGGAGAAACCGATGAAGCTCCAACTACGAGTGATGCAAGGACCATCGGAATGAGGATCATCTTCAACAGTCTTGTGAAGATTGTTCCGAACATGCTGATCCATGGTGGAAGAGCTGTAACACCGGAAGCTGCAAGGATGATACCTGCCACTGCACCAACGACAAGACCGATAAGAATCTTGTACAGGACATTGAACTCAAGATAGGCTTTCAGAATACCTTTCTTCTCTTTTCCCATTTTTTCCTCCCCTAATCTAGAACAAAAAGAAAATTGAATTTATATGAAAAGCCTCATGCCGAACATTGCATGAGACATCCCAACCCTGATTCATGCGTTATATATTCTAAATGATAAAAAACGAGCACACAAGAAAAAAATACACAGCAAAGTTTAGTAAAATTATGGCGCAAATAAGTTTACTAAACAATAATGTCATCGTATTTAATATTTTTCCATTTGCTTCCCCATCCTCCAGAATCAAATAAATATGCAGGCATTATAGAAATTTTGAGAAAAAGAGACAAATAATATAATATTATACCTATGATATTTTTTTCATATGGTAAAAGCATGAATCATTGAAGCAATTAACCTAGTTTTCCTTTTTTGTTCAATAGAGGCATTAATAATATTCTAGTTTTCTGATGTTATCCTGTTTTATTCAGTTGGATTTAGAAAATAGACCATCACATCAGGTAATCATCCTGGTCTTCGGCGATCTCACAGCAGCCTACAACCTTGAAATCACCCGGTTTTCCGGTGAAGGCACGGCCTACAACGAAGTTCTTTGCCTTGAAGGAGGAAGGAATCTTTGCATCTGACAGTCTCTGGAAGATCCTCTCCGCCCCCTCGTCGTCCAAGGTCCAGGCAAGTGTACTGTGGAAGATGAAGACCTTGTCATACTCTGCCAGAGGCACATCAAAGCGCTCCTGGAGCATCTGGCACAGACCTTCATGGATTCTGGAGAGCTTGGGGTTGTCCTTCATCCTGATCCAGACCACGTTGCCCTGTCTCTCCATGCACAGCGACTCGAACCTGAAGCGCCTGAGGGTCGAGAAGTATTCCTTCATGGCAGCCTTCACCTCCTCTTCCTTCTCATCAGGGATCTCGAAGGAGATGCGCAAAGACACATGGAAAGGAAGAAGCATGGCGATGTTCTCTATATCCAACTCCTCCGAAACCTTTCTGACCTCCTCCTTGAGAGCGGTCATCTGATCATCCAAATCTATTGCGCACCAAAGGAACATGGTTTCTCCCCCCCTACATATTCTCCAGTGTGTCACGGATTGCGCTCGCGCTTGGCGGGCAGCCCTTCACGCTGGTCTTGAACAGCCTGGTGCAGTTTCCAACTCCAAGCTCGCCCTCCTTGCCCCTGAAGCCCTGCCCGATGCAGATGCTCTTGTCACCAAAGCCCCTGAGGGTTCCGTTCTCGTCCATTCTTGCAAGGGCGTTGATCAGATTGGCATAGCATGCAGAGCATGCGGAATCCGCATTGGTGTATCTCTCAAGGCTTCTTGCCCTTCCCCTGGACTTTGAAGGCAGGCAAATCGCCTCGTTCAGCTCAATTGTCTGCAGCTTTGTCAGATCCGTGCTTCCGACTCCAAGCCTCTCCGCCATGCCGATGTACGGGATCTCGGAAGTCGAGAAGCCAATCTGGTTGGCGCAGAAGCTATCCATCAGAACAGGATCCAGTCCGGCGAACATCCTGTAGGTGTAGACCGGTGTTCCACCCTCCTCGAAGTCAAGATCGCCGTTGATGTTGTCAACGAGTATGAACTCAGGCTTCCTGACGCTGTTCAGCGCAGCGATCGGCTTGTGCAGCCCAAGCGAATGGAACATCCTCTTCGATCTGTCGGAGAGGATTCCCTTCATGTTCTTCAGTGCACAGGTCATGAGGGTCTGGCAATGGCCCTTCAGGACCGGGAGGTTGATCAGGAAATCGGTCTCCAGGGCCTCTTTTGAGATCTCCATCGTTATACCTGCTGCCGTCTTCTTCTCATAGTCATCGTCCTTGACGTCAACAAGAGGGACATGGTACTTGGCTGAGATCTGCGGGTAGCCGTTGACCGCAAAGGCGCGCCTTGTGCTGTCACCAACCCAGGAGCTCTCTATTATCTTTATGTTCTTGAAACCGTGGTCCTGAAGGTACTCGATCACCGCTATGACGATCTCTGTGTGCGTTACCGCACCGTGCTCAGGGGTTGAGGATGTGATGAGATTCGGCTTGAGAGCGACCTTCTTGCCTCTGTCACCTATCATTGATGCAAGGTCCACCGCCTCCATCAAATCCGTAGCCATCTTGGTCGGGTCTTTTCCATATGTGATGTAGATCTGATTGTTTTCCATAGTTCGAATTCTCCACTAAAATCGTTCGTTTTTCAATGCCCCAATCAGGACCACCGGCTCAGCCGGTGGTTTGCTCTGCGGGTGCAACCCCTTGTTACCGGCCAGCGCTCCCGCGCACCGAACAACCTGCCAATTGCACCACTTCACCAGGCTGCTGCTAAAGCAGCCGGTCCCTTAATTCGTCATGGGCCCATCCCTGGCCCCAAGATCCATCATCTTTTCCTGCCGTCCCCTGACGGCTCACCCGTAAACGGGTCGTACAGTTCCTTCATCTCCAGCTGTTCCGATGCCTGGTCCTCAGCCAGCTGGTTCCTTATGTAGTTTTCAATCGCAATCCTGTTGCGTCCCACTGTGTCCACAAAGTACCCTCTTCACCGGAACTGTCTGTTACCGTACTTGTACTTCAGGTTCGCAAACCTGTCGAATATCATCAGACTGCTCTTCCCCCTTCAGGTACCCCATGTAGCTGGCAACGCTTATCTTCGGTGGTATCGACAACAGCATGTGTATGTGGTCCGGGCAGCATTCCGCCTCAATTATCTGGACTCCTTTCCTCTCGCTCAGGTCACGCAGTATCCTGCCGATCTCTCTCTTGATCTTCCCGTAAATAACCTGACGTCTGTATTTCGATGCAAACACTATGTGGTATTTGCAATTCCATTTGGTGT
>DMOO01000153.1 GCA_003456855.1 Sphaerochaeta sp. | reverse complement strand
AGTTTAGTGTTCTTTGACTCTTTAGAGCAAAGGCGCGCTTTTAATGCGCGGAAAAGAGTTAAGAGAGAGACTTACTGACCAGACACAATAAGAAAGCCCCCACATCGTGGAGGCTTTCCTTATTTTATAGATAGTCAAGAGTTAACTATGAACTATGGACTATGAACTATGAACTACTACACTATTCCTTGTGCCATCATAGCCTTTGCAACCTTCATGAAGCCGGCCACGTTGGCACCCTTCACATAGTTGACATAGCCGTCGGCTTGTGTGCCGTACTTCACGCAGTTCTCGTGGATGTTCTCCATGATCCAGAGCAGCTTGGCATCCACCTCTTCGGCGCTCCAGCTCAGACGCTCTGAGTTCTGGCTCATCTCGAGACCTGATACTGCAACACCACCGGCGTTAGCTGCCTTGGAAGGGGCGAACGGGATCTTGGCTGCCTTGAAGACCTCAACTGCCTCAGGTGTGCAACCCATGTTGGAGGTCTCGATGATGTACTTGACTCCGTTCTTGACCAGAGCCTCGGCATCCTCGCCACGCATCTCGTTCTGGTATGCGCATGGCATTGCGATGTCAACCGGAACATTCCATGGTCTCTCGCCAGGGAAGAACTTGGCACCGAAGGTGCGGGCATAGCCTGCCAGGTCACCGCTGTTCATCGCTCTCATCATGAGCATGTAGTTCCACTTCTCAGGGGTGTTGACTCCAGCCTCATCAAGGACATAGCCCTTTGAACCGGAGATTGTGATGACCTTTGCACCCATCTGAGTGGCCTTGATTGCTGCACCCCAGGCAACATTGCCGTAACCGGAGATGGAGACTGTCTTGCCCTTGACTGTGTCATTGAAGTCCTTGAGGAGCTCCTCTGCGAAGTAGAGTGCACCATAGCCTGTTGCCTCTGGTCTGATGAGGGAACCGCCCCAGCCGATACCCTTTCCGGTGAGGACTCCGGTGTTCTCGTCCTTGATTCTCTTGTACTGTCCATAGAGGAAGCCGATCTCTCTTCCACCAACACCGACGTCACCTGCAGGGACATCCGTGTCAGGTCCGATGTGCTTGTAGAGCTCTGTCATGAAAGCCTTGCAGAAACGCATGATCTCATCGTCTGACTTCCCCTTGGGTGAGAAGTCTGAGCCACCTTTTCCACCACCCATAGGAAGTGTTGTGAGTGAGTTCTTGAAGGTCTGCTCGAAGCCCAGGAACTTCAGGGTTCCGAGTGTGACTGATGCGTGGAAGCGAAGACCACCCTTGTAAGGTCCGATTGCATTGTTGAACTGGACTCTGTAGCCTCTGTTGACCTGGATCTCATGGTTGTCATCCTCCCACTCGACCTTGAACTCAACGATTCTGTTAGGCTCTGTGATTCTGTCCAGAATCTTGTTCTTCAGGTACATCGGATTGGCATTGACTGTATCAATGATGGATGCCACAATTTCGCTTGCTGCCTGTATGAATTCTGGCTGTGCAGGGTTCTTTCTCTCAAGTTCTGCCATGAATTTTTTGTAATCGTACATTTTTCGCCCCCTCAAATTTGCGTTTTCCGCAATCTGATTTCATCAAAATCCTTGAGTTTACAATTCATTCAATTAAAATGAATTATCCTGAAAGCTCCAGGAATTTTCTTCGGTAATATCACTTTTTTGTGTTTTTTGGCAATAGGTATACCTCAACATATTTCTTGAAAATTTATGCTTTCCGAGGCTATTATGTCCTCATTTTTTGGACAAAGGATGAATAATGATTCATTTTGATGCATTGGACTTTCTTTTTGTAAATGGTTGTATCGCAATGGGATGGTGGTGGGATACTGTTGCTGTTCCAAGAACACTGTGTCTTTGAATCAAGGACACTTTTCTATGGGAAAAAATTTTTTGAATTTTTTTTGTTTTGTTGCCTGTCAGGGGCCTGCTTCGCTTGTATACTATATGTCATGACGATTGCAGAAGAGATTTTCAGATACCTTGATGACAGCGGCATCACACTTGTCTTCCCTACGGAGAATGCGGCAAGGCACTACCTTGCACAGTATGTGCGTTCCCGCAGGACCAGTGTGCTGGCCAGCCGTGCAATCGCCTTCGACGAGTTCAAGATGAACTTCGCCCCCAAGCATGCTGAAAGGCCCGCCAACAAGTACCACCGTCTGGTCTTCACCTCCAGCTTCCTGGACTGTGGAAGCACAGGCCTGATCTATCTATATAATGATGGGTTCTTCGAGTACAGGCAGCGCTTCGTGTCCTTCCTTGCAAGGATCCTGCCACCATTGATAGAGCTGGACCAGACCGGAATAGGGGATGTGGCGCTCTTCAAGGACCTTGTTACACTGAGAAGAAGATATGAGGAGTATCTCAGTCAGTACGATCTGTTCGAGCCCGGCTGGGAGAGACATGACATCTCCTATGCAAAGGGAATGAAGGGCACGTATGTACTTGTGGGCTACAATTCGGACATCCCGATGCAGGCGCTTATGAGGGAGCTTGGTGATGTGCCTTGGATCTCCACCTTGGATTTCAAGTGTGAATCCGATGTCGACTACGAGCAGTTCTTCACAGAGGAGACTGAGCTTGAGGCCCTGTTCCAGAGACTTGAGGATCTGAAGAAGAAGGGCATCCCTTCAGATGACATAATCATAAGCACACCAAATCCCGACGCCCTTCAGAACCGTCTGGACAGAAAGGCCCAGGAGTACAACATCCCTCTCTCCTACATGAAGAGCCTCAGGCTGAAGCAGACTGTCCCTGGACGATACCTCTTTGCTATCAGACGATGCATCAACGAGGGTCTGTCCTTCAGATCGATGGAGAACCTTCTGCTGGACACGGCACTTCCATACCTCTCAATAGATAACAACAGACGCCTCATCCGCTTCATGATAGAGCACAACATCCAGAGCGGAAGCCTGGACTTCCACAAGGATAACCTTGTGTCAGAGCTCTCCTATGCCGCAAAGCAGAGCGGAGATGATTCTCTTCTTACCTTCTATAAGGATTTGAAGAGCGCACTCAGTGCAATCAGGCGTGCCGATGATGGGGACGAGATAATCAAGGACATCCACGGCCTGACCTTCATGCTGATGGGTGATGACGAGTTCTCGAAATCGGATCCGATGGACAAGGACGTCTACTCCTTCATCTTCTCCGAGCTTGCCAACATCAACAGGACCTTGAAGGAGAATGGCCTCAAGATGTCCAACATCTTCTCGATCTTCATGTCCGAGGTCGAGGGTCTCTCCTATGTTGTACAGGAGAAGAGGCAGGGCATCAGGGTCTTCACCTACGGACAGGACCAGCTTCTGAACGTCCCTTATCACTTCGTCTTCGGACTGAATGATGGCAACTGCACCATGAGCAAGAGCACCCTGGATTTTCTGGAGGACCACGAGGTCTCCTCAAGGGTGAACTTCGATGTCACAGACAGCATGATGGAGTACTACAGATGCTCAGGGGACCATGTCTTCATCAGTGGTTCGGAGACCTCTTATGACGGTGCCCAGAGCGCCCCTACATACTTCATAACAAGGGGCATTGTAAGACGAAGCGACTTTGTCTTCAAGGAAGTCTTTGAAAAGGCTGATTCGACAAGTTTGTGTCAGGTAAAGATGACTCAATTTGCCGATAAAGGCGATGATTATTCGCTTGGACCAGCTGGAGAAGCTATTGATATTGACTCAAAGAAACTTTCCTATACCTCCATATCAAGGTACGCAAACTGCCCTTACAGGGCCTATCTTGAGATGGAGATGCTCACTGAGGAGACAGCTCCGGACTCCTTTGAACCTGCCAAGCAGGATGACAGTGACATAGGCTCCTTCCTGCACGAGGTCATCCAGAGATTCATGAAGAACCACTTCAACAGAATCCTGGTCAAGGAGAAGCTTGACGACTACAAGACAGAGATATCATCTATCCTTGAGCAGGCCCTTGAAGAGGACCATAAGTTCGACCAGTACACCAAGGACAGCATCCGTGGACGCTATCTGGATAGCCTTCAGAACGTTGTCTCCATCCTGCTTGAGACAGGCGGAAGGAAGAAGGGATCCATAGGACCTTTCATGCCGCTGGAAAATGAATTCAGACTTGCAAGTGACCCGGCCTTCACAGGCTACATAGACTCAATAATCCAATCTGAGAACGGGGACATATACCTTCTGGACTACAAGAAGGGCTCAGGTGATGCCACCTATCAGCTTGTATTGTACAAACGTCTCTATGACCTTGACCCTCCACATGGGGACAGCGTCAAGGACTGCTACTTCTATTCAATGAGGGACAGGGCCTTCAAGGGCTTTGACCCTGAGAAGTGGGCGACCCAGGAGACAAAGCTGGACGAGGACATAGAGAAGATCAGGCTTGGCTACTCAAGTGGTGACTGGAAGGCCACCCCAAGCAAGGATGTTTGCGAAAGATGCCCTGAAAGGGTTGTGTGCAGAAGGAGGTTCAACCTGCAATGACGTTTGAAGAGATAATGCAGAAAGAACACTTCTGCCCCAACGCAGACCAGAGAAAGGTCATAGAATCTACAAGAAACACAGTCGTTTCTGCAGGTGCCGGCGCAGGAAAGACCGCCGTTCTCTCCTGGAGATTCCTCCGCCTTGTGATGGAGGAGGGCGTGAAGCCGGAGGAGATTCTGACTCTTACCTTCACCAAGAAGGCGGCAAGTGAGATGCGGGAGAGGATCTATGCCCGCCTTCTCCAGGCCCAGGGAAGCATTCCGGAGGACTCACTTGCAAGCTTTGGAAGGGCAACTATCTCGACTCTGGACAGCTTCTGCGCCCAGGTCGTGAGAAGCGACAGCACCTCATACGGACTTCCAAGGGACATTGTGAACCTCAGCGAGGATGTCCTTGATGATCTTGCAGAGCGCCTTGCCCACAGATTCCTCTCAGACAAGGACAACGAGGAGGAGACTAGGCTCATTGCATCTCTCTTCATGCCGGCAGACCTCATGGAGAGGTTCTTCGGCAAAATCGCAAAGCTTGTCTCCCTTGCCGGCAACTACGATGCAGATAGGATAACAAGACAGTTCCAGACTGACCTGAGGGACCTCTATGACAGGACCAGGGCCCAGCTTGAGCCTATGTTCAACGCACTTGGGAACCTTGATCTGAAGGGTAAGTTCGCAGAGCAGTACGACAGGATATACAACTGCTACATCAACGAGTGCTTCGGCGAGAAGGACTACTTCAGCCTCTCCGGAGTAAGGGATCCTGAGGTCAAGGAGATCGTCAACGAGATGAAGCCTCTCTGCGGTAAGGACTCAGGGTTCGTCACTTTGCAGAACATTGTAAAGAATGGAAACGATGTCTCAATTCTGCAGATCGCAGTTGAAAAATTTGCCAATATGCTCAATTTGGAGAAGCGAAAGGAAGGAGCCTTGACCTTCAAGGATGTCTCTGACCTGGCTGTCTCCACCCTGCGTGACAACCTCCAGCTGAGGGATGTGTACAAGCGTCGCTTCCGCTACATCATGATAGACGAGTTCCAGG
>DMOO01000080.1 GCA_003456855.1 Sphaerochaeta sp. | reverse complement strand
CTACACCTCATCTCCAAGCGTCAAACCTCTGGAGAACAACCTCCATCTGACAGAGCAGGACTACAACGAGGACAACCATATCAGCCACTATGTGGAGAGCAAGATCATGGCCGAGAAACTGGTCAGAGGCCAGAGCAAGGTCCCTTATGCGATGATTCGCCCAAGAGGCCTTTGCGGAGTTGGCGATCAGAACATGCTGCCTCTGTTCGTCAAGGTCAACAGCACAGTTGGAATCCCGATGTTCAACAAGGGAAATGTCATGGCTGATCTATGCTGCATTGAGAATGTGGCCCTTTCGCTCAGACTCTGCATGGAGAGACCGGAGGCCGAGGGCCAGGTCTACAACATCACCAACGGGGAACCGATGAAGATGACCGTGCTTGCAGATGCTCTGTTCAAGGAGCTCGGAACCAAGCCGAAGTACCTGAAGCTTCCGTTCGGTCTTGCCTATGGCCTTGCAATAGTGCTTGAGTTCTTCTTCAAGCTGTTCGGAAGCAAGGTGGCGCCGCCACTTACCAGATACAATGTCTGCACCCTTGGAAGGAGCCAGATCTTCGACATCTCTAAGGCTGAACGTGAACTTGGCTACAAGCCAAAGATCACACTTTTCGAGATGTTCAAGGACTACGCAACCGACTATCTCAAGAACCAGCAGAAATAATCGTATTGCTTGACGCATAAGATCTCAAAAACATAAGATTGCCTCAGGCTATGAAACGTTTGCTAATAATACTGTTTGTTCTCTTGTCGGCACTGTACTCGATCTCTGCCTTGTCAGTCAGAGCCGGAGCTGGTTTGATCTCATCCGCAGGGGTCACCTTTGAAACCGACTCTTGGGACTTCGATGTTGATGCCAGATCCGTCCATCCTGTGTTCTCCATTGTGGGAACCAAGGTATTCCCTGATTTGATTGACAGAAACGCCACTGAGGAGCAGTGGAAGAGTTTCTGTTCAGGCCTGTTCAATGGATTCGGCGCAGGTGCTGCCTTCAAGTTCGTTGACAACACCAGAAACAGACTCTCCCTGGGCCTTGACATGGCCTTCGGCTTCATAAACGACGGAGAGGGCGATTTGGACTTCCTTGCAAAGTACGAGAAGGCCTGGATTCTTCTGATGAAAATACAGGCGAGATACACCTTCAAGATCAACGAACACAACGGGCTCTTCGTCTCCATTGGCTACCCCTTCGGTGGATGGATGCATGTGAATGAAGTCCCGAATGACAACGATGCCTATGAGATGGACTCCCTGCTGATTGTCCCATACACCTTGATACAGCTTGAGAAGGGTAGAGATGTCCCCGGCCTTGCCAGGCTCGTGACCCTTGGCCTTGTCGCCGCAACAGTGAGGATCGGCTATGCATACACGTTCTAAGAGATTCAGTTCAATTGTCCTTGCCATGTCTGCCATCCTGCTGGTCCTTTCCGGCTGCTCCTACGAGCCGGCCTACATGGGTGAGTCCGCATACGAGAATGTGGTAATTATAGGAATAGATGGAGGTGGTGGACTCTTCAAAGATGGAGATGCCGTGATTGATGACTTCAAAGATTTCTTTGGCACATCTGACAGCTCCATCGGCTATGAATACTCCTGTGAGACCCCTTCGATCAGTGCCCAGAACTGGGGCTCTTTCCTGCACGGGGTGACACCTGACAAGCTTGAGGTCAACAACATCAAGATAGGCGTCGAGCGCTTCACCAACAGAAAGTACCCAAGCGTCTTCCAGGTGATCAGAAATGCGGACCCTTCCTGCGAACTGGCATCCTTCTGCGGCTGGACGCCAATCAACTACGGCCTGATAGAGACCACGGCCAAGGTCCACAAGGTGCCTGACCAGAGGTTCATCGCAAGCATATACAGCGACCAGGAGATCACAGACCTTGTCTGCGATTACCTTGACACCACCTTGCCGAAGCTTCTGTACGTGCACCTGAACGAGGTCGATGAAACGGGCCATTCCTATGGCTACGGAACAACCGAGCACATGGATGCGATCAAGACGGCCCAGGAGCAGGCCCTGGAGATCTTCTCCAAGTACGATACAGAAAAGACCCTGTTCATAGTGGTCTGCGACCATGGAGGGACACCTGACGGAGAGCACGGCGGTGACACTGAGGCTGAGATGAAGATCGTCTTCGCGATCCGTGGAAACACTGTCAATCCGGACGGAATGACGGGCAGCTTCTATCCAAGGGACCTTGCCCCGATCATCCTCCATGCACTGAACATCACAATCCCTTCCACAATGGAAGGCGACCCTCATACAAGTCTTTTCAACGACTAATTGAGTTGCGTGCTCCCCTTTGGCCATGCTAGGATTTGGGCAAGAGGGGAGCATTTACATGAAAAACAAGAAAGCATTTATTATTCTCATTGCACTTATGGCATGTCTGTTCATATTCGTTTCCTGCATCGTTGAGGTGGAGGAGGATATGGTTGAGTCCTCATATGCTGAACTGATGGAGGCTGTTCAGGAACTCAGGGGAGTGAGTCTCCCAAAGATTCCTGGAATCAAGGCTAAGATCACCGAAAACGATGGTTCGACATTGTCGTCCTACCTGACTGGAAATGTGACAACTGAGAACTACCAGCAGATACTGGATGCCTTTGTGAGCGTCCTTGGTAAGGAATATATCGAAGCTGACAATTCGATCACATGGTCAATTGACAACAAAACTACCCAGATCATCTTCTACAATGATGAAAACCCTGGCATGAACATCAACTGCTTTTTAAATAACGATGAAAAGTAAGCTCAAGTTCATCTTCGTCCACGGGCTGTCCGGTTGGGGAAGCTACGACAAGGCCTATGAGAGAATGCCCTACTGGGGCATGCGTGGAGGCGATGTCATGGCATTTCTGCGCAGCCACGGCTTTGACTGCTATGCAGCATCTGTGGCTCCAGCCGGAAGCGCCTGGGACAGGGCCTGTGAGCTCTATGCCCAGTTGGCAGGCTGCAGGGTGGACTATGGCAAGGCCCACAGCGAGAGATTCCGCCATGACAGGTTCGGACGTGACTTCACAGGCTGTCCTCTGATAGAGAAGTGGGACGGCTCAACACGAATTGTCCTGCTTGGACATTCCTTTGGCGGTGCCACCATAAGGCTGTTCTCTGAGCTTCTTGCAAATGGTGACAGGGAAGAGAGGGAAGCGTGTCCGGATGACATCTCACCTTTCTTTGTTGGTGGCATGTCTGGAAGGATCCACTCCATTGTGGCCATTTCATCACCGATGAACGGCACCACGGCCTACGACATGTATGATGACCCTTCATTCAAGCCTGAGGACGTGAAGGTCCCATGGTGGACCAATCTGTTTGCAAAGCTGATGTCTGCAAAGCTCAAGTCGGAGGATGACGAGAAGGATCCCACTGACTCGGCAGGTTTTGACATGCACATAGACAACGCCATGGCAATGAACAACCGAATTTCCACGCTTCTTGGAGTCTATTATTTCTCCATACCTTGTAGTTTCACTAGAAAATGTCCTGATGGACTACATAGACCAAAGAAAAGAATGGAGCAGTTGTTCAACAGGCAATCATATCGAATTGGTGCCTATAAGGGTAAGACCAAGGGCGGGGTGGTCATAGACGAGAGCTGGCGTGAGAACGACGGCCTTGTGAACACGATATCTGCTGTCGCTCCTTTTGGAGCCCCATCAAAGCCCTTGGACAGGGCCGACATAAGACTCGGCATATGGAATGTGTTCCCGAAGCTTGACGGGGACCACATGTGGCCCCAGGGCGGTCTTATGAGGAAGCATGATACCCGTGGCTTCTATCTTGATCTGGTGTCTCTGATCACATCAATCTGAGAGCGTGGAAGAACTTCTTCTTCATCGGTGTATCCTGATAGTACTGAAAAACAAGAAGAAAAAATCCTTCCAGTATTGATTTGTGTGTGATTCTATTGTTTTAGTAAACTGATGAAGCAAAGAGATTTAGGAGATTTTTTAGAAAAATTTTGCAAAAAAGTAGAAATTTTAATGTAATTATTTTCTTTCTGAAAGAAATCGTTTGACAATTGCGGTTTTGCATGCTTGCATTGATATATAGAGGCAAACAAAAAGGAGGATTCAAATGAGAAGAATTGTTGTGTTTGTTCTTTTGGTTGCACTGGCTTGTTCCTGTGTCTTTGCTGAGGCCATCTCAGAGCAGGTCACAAAGAGCTATGATGACCAGTACATTGATCTTCAGGGCGATTGGAATTTCAAGGTCTACAGAAAGTATGACCAGATGTACCAGTATCTTCCATATGGCATGTGTAATGTCCTTTGGGAGGATTTGGAGGCAGCAAAGGTTCCTTCAGCAGCCGTCTACTCGACATGGGAGACAGTTTCCGGACCAGCAGCTGACTATTCCACAGGTGGACTGCTTCAGATGTACAGAGACACTCAGGCCGGTTACACCAGATTCGCAGGCGAGCTCCAGGATTATGAGCTCTTCCCGAACTGGTCAGAGGCTTGGTTCTGCAAGACCATCACAGTCCCAGAGGGATTCCTCGTCAATGATACAGTGACACTGATGCTCGGTGTCATCGATGACGTCGACATCGTCTACATCAACGGCCAGCCGGTCGCAGCAAGCGGCTTCAAGAAGGCTGATGGTTCAAAGGCAGCCATGTCTGACGTCCCAGAGGTTGGTGGATTCAACATGAAGGGTGATTTCCAGTTCGAGAAGTCCTACTGGGAGGTCATAAGAGAGTATAAGATCGACTCCTCAGTTCTTCACGAGGGCGAGAACGAGCTCTGCATCAGAATCTACAACAACAATTCATTCGGCGGATTCTACGACAGGACAATGGCTCTGGTCTCCACAAGAGAGGCTGTCAGCTACCTCAAGGGTCTTCCAACCGATGCTCTGAACTCAACTGCAGCTTACGAGGCCTTTGTCGCAAAGCAGGTCGCAGCTCTCGAGTCAAAGGACATCGAGGCCTACAAGGCAACTCTGTTCGACAACTACAACGAGAACGAAGTCGACAAGCAGGAGAAGCTCCTCCAGGTTCTTGACTGGTTCGCAAAGTATGATTCAATCGACGTTGCAGATGCAAACGGCGGCTTCTACAGATACAACGACTGTGATGTCTACTATGCAAGCAGAACAATCACAGGCACAAAGGACGGAGAGAGCGTTGTCCTCTTCAACAATGCCGAGTTCGTCGAGTATCTGACAAAGGATGGAGATGCAGTCAAGGAGAGAGGTAACTGGAGCCACTGCTACATCGTCTCCTACACCTCAACACTGACAGGCATGAACAACACCACACAGAAGTATGGTGTGTATCTTCCACCTTCATACTACACAAGCCCAGAGAAGACCTATCCTGTCGTCTATCTCCTCCATGGAATCAACAGCACCGGTGATTCATTCATCAACGTTGACCACATCGAGGCAAGGATGAACGAGTGGATCGAGGCCGGTGACATCGTTGAGATGATCGTCGTCATGCCTAACGCTGGAAAGAGCTCCGGTTACGCAGACACAGAGGGCGGACCAAACGACAGCAACGGACCATGGGCAAGCTTCATCTACAAGGACATCCTCAAAGAGGTCGAGCAGAACTACAGAGCAATCGCTGACAAGAGATTCAGAGGTATCAGCGGTATCTCAATGGGTGGTGGCGGAGTCTTCAAGGTCGGTCTCGCACATCCAGAGATCTACACATCATTCGCTTCTCACATGGGAGCTGTTCCAAACGTAGCTGACTACATGGGGACAATCGATGCTGCAACACTCGCAACCCTTGATTTCTATCTTGATTGCGGATGGCAGGACCAGATGGTCAACCCACAGAACACTGTAACAGCTGCCGAGTATCTCCAGTCAATCGGTGCAGATGTCACTTGGGAGATGAGAGATGGTGGTCACAACAGCGCTTTCTACATGGTTGGAATGCCGAAGTCAATGAAGGTCCACAGCGACCACTTCGTTGAGAATGGACTTCTCAGCCTGTATTGATTTGAACTCCAGTGATTTAATAGGTTGGGGTCGTCGCAGAAATGCGATGGCCCCTTTCCTTTTTCTTGATGTCAAGATTGTCCAATGCCCAGGACAAGCTTGGCAAACTATACTTGCGTGCCATGCTCCAGTGCCTTAAACTGGCCCCGAGAGGGTTTATGAACAGAGAGACAGCCAGGGCAAAGGCCCACGAACTAGTATCAAAGATGACTGTGGCCGAGGCTGCAAGTCAGCTCATCTTCAATGCTCCAGCAATAGAGAGACTTAGCATTCCTGCATACAATTGGTGGAATGAGACCCTCCATGGCGTTGCCAGGGCGGGCACGGCCACTGTGTTCCCGCAGGCCATAGGCATGGCTGCGACCTTCGATGAGGACCTGGTGAGACAAGAGGCCGAGGTCTGTGCCACCGAAGGCAGGGCGAAGTACAATGCAGCCGTTGCCTCAGGCGACAGGGATATATATAAGGGACTGACTTTCTGGTCCCCGAACATCAACATTTTCAGGGATCCCAGATGGGGGCGTGGACACGAGACCCTTGGAGAGGACCCTGTTCTCACCTCCAGACTTGGGGTGCAGTTCGTCAAGGGACTTCAGGGTGATGGCCCTGTGATGAAGGCTGCAGCCTGCGCAAAGCACTTCGCCGTCCACAGCGGGCCTGAGAACCTGAGACACAGCTTCAATGCCGTTGTTTCCGAGAAGGACCTCAACGAGACCTATCTCCCTGCATTCAAGGCCCTGGTGGACGCTGGTGTGGAGTCTGTGATGGGCGCATACAACAGAACGGACGATGAACCATGCTGTGCAAGCAGGAAGCTCATGGGCATTCTCAGGGGCAAATGGGGCTTTGAAGGTCACTTCGTATCCGACTGCTGGGCTGTAAGGGACTTCCATGAGCACCACAAGGTCACCACCTGCCCCGAGGAGAGCACCTCGCTTGCGCTTAACATGGGCTGTGACCTCAACTGCGGCTGCACCTATCAATATGTAATGAAGGCCTATGAGAAGGGCATGATCCCGGAGGAGAAAATCCGAGAGAGCGCGGAGAGGCTCTTCACCACAAGATACATGCTTGGAATCATGGACAGGAGCGAATATGACGACATCCCGATAACAGTGGTGGAGTCTCCTGAGCATCTGGCCGTTGCGGAGAGGGCTGCACGTGAATCCTGCGTGCTTCTCAAGAACAATGGCCTGCTTCCACTGGATTCATCGAAAATAGGCACTGTTTCGGTCATAGGACCCAATGCAGACAGCAGACTGGCCTTGGTCGGCAACTACCATGGAACATCATCGCGCCATGTGACGGTCCTGCAGGGCATACAGAGAGAGCTGGAGGGCAAGGCACGCGTCCTGTTCTCAGAGGGCTGCGACATATCAAGGGACAGGGTTGAGAACCTTGCCCAGGCCAATGACAGGATCTCGGAGGCCGTTGCAATGGCTAAGCCAAGCGATGCCGTGATCCTGGTTGTAGGCCTGAACGAGAACCTCGAGGGTGAGGAAGGAGACGAGGGAAACAGCTACAAGAGCGGTGACAAGAACGACCTTCTGCTTCCTGAGAGCCAGAGGATTCTGATGGACAGGGTCATTGAGGTCGGAAAGCCTACAGTCATAGTCCTGCTGGCAGGTTCATCGATAGACCTTGGTTCAGCCAATGACAAGGCTGATGCCATCCTTCTGGGCTGGTATCCTGGCGTCATGGGCGGCAAGGCAATTGCTGACATCCTGTTCGGAAATGTCAGCCCTTCCGGAAAGCTCCCTGTCACCTTCTACCACCAGAGCGATCTGTCCCTGATGCCTGATTTCACTGACTACAGCATGAATGGCAGGACCTACAGGTTCTTCGAGGGCGAGCCACTCTATCCGTTCGGCTATGGACTTACTTATTCAAAGGTCGAGGTGGAGTCGGCTTCAAGGGAAGGGATGACTATATCCGCCAGGGTCAGAAACACAGGTGACTTCGACACTGAGGATGTCGTCCAGGTCTATGCAAAGAACTCTTCAGCAAGGCCTAGACTTGTCGGATTCAAGAGAGTCTCTCTTGAGAAGGGGCAGGCAAAAGAGGTCGAGATCCAGCTGAAGGAGAACGATCTTCTGGTCATCGATGACCATGGAGAGTCTGTCTCCGGAGGAAAGACCGAGTTCTTCGTGGGGACATGTCAGCCGGATAAGTTGTCATGTAAATTGACCGGAACAAATACTTTCTTTCTCTGAGAAAACTAAAATTTTAGTTTGTTCAAGACTTGACAATTTTGTTTTGTAAATTTAATGAATATACACACTTAGTTTGTTAAAAAAATGTACAAACTGGCCCGAAAAGCAATATTTCGGGTCTTTTTTTTGACGAAATTATCGATGCTGTAAATGTGACTTTCTTTAGGTTTTTCGTATGACAATTTTGCCGCTTTTTTTTGCAATATAAGAACTTATTAAAAAAAAGGTTGCTTTTTTGAAAAAGCGATTTTACACTGAGATTGTTGAAAAATTAAGGGAGTTATGAATGAGCGAAATCGAAATTGTCCAATACAGCAAGATCGATGGTATGACTGCATTTTTCAATAATGTTGCGTACCGTTCGGCCCATCTGCACTCAGAATGGGAACTGATATGGATAATAGAGAATTCAATGATGATCATCTGCGACGGGGATTCCTTTGTCGCCAATGAAGGGGACATACTGCTGTTCTCTCCGTCTCTTATACATGAATTTAAGAAGATAGATGAGAGCTGTACCTTCATGTGTCTGCAGGTGTCACCTGAATTCCTCGGAATCTCAAGTCTGACCATGTCGAACAGTGTCCACCTGGATGAGTACATCTGCGCAGAGGATCTGATAAAGATCAGAACCTGCCTGTTCAAGATGATGAAGAAGTACGTCATGCAGGACAACCTGTTCCAGGTCTACTGCAAGGGCAAATGCGCCCTGCTGATGTATTCCATCTTGTCAAAGATGCCGATGTCCACTCTGTCCAGTGAGGAGAACACCTCAAGGAGCAAGAAGAACGATCGTCTTGTGCGCCTGATCGACTTTGTGAACGAGAACTACACCCACAAGGTGAAGCTCTATGAGTTCGCGGAGAAGGAGGGTGTGACACTCTGCTACATGTCACACTTCATCCAGGCCAACCTCGGACAGAGTTTCCAGGATTATGTGAACACAGTCCGCTTCAACCATGCCTGCTCCTTGATTGCCAAGGGAAACATGAAGATGTCAGAGATCTATAAAGAGAGTGGATTCTCTGATTACAAGTACTTCGTGAAGACCTTCCTTGAGAAGAGCGGCAAGTCACCGGACGAGTATTCAAAGAGTCTCTCTTCAAACGTCAACAAGGTTAAGGACAGTTCTCTTTCCGTCGGTCTCAGAACCGAGGAGAGGTTCTTCAACAGAGAAGAGAGCATTGCGCTTCTGGATAAGCTTGGCGAAGCCAGAAAGAAGGCATGCTGATTTAAACAAGGTGGATTATATGTTGATGAACATTCCAGTAGTGAAGCTTGGAATAATAGCAGTGTCCCGTGACTGCTTCCCGATCGGGCTTTCAACGGCCCGCAAGGAGGCCATCGTAAAGGCAT
>DMOO01000192.1 GCA_003456855.1 Sphaerochaeta sp. | reverse complement strand
CCCGGACACGGGCGAGATGCTTGAGGACTTCAAGCCCATAGCAGAAAGCTGCGGCGGAACCTCAACCGAGGCACCACATATCTACAGGAGGAACGGCTGGTACTATCTTGTAATCGCAGAAGGCGGGACAGGTGTCGGACACCACGTCTGCGTCCTCAGAAGCAAGGACATCCATGGTCCATATGAACAGTATAAAAACAACCCAGTTCTTTCACATGCCAACAGAAAAGGCCATGATATCCAGTGTACAGGCCATGCTGATTTGATTGATTTGGGCAACGACAAATGGATTGCAGTCTTCCTTGCAACCCGCAAGAACACCAACGTCCCTCTCACCTCCCTTGGCCGAGAGACCTTCATGGCCCCTGTGACCTGGACCGACGACGGCTGGCCCATCATCGGACAGAACGGCCTTGTAGAGCTTGAGATGCCTGACATCGTCAACGCAAAGCAGAACGATCTCCAGCCACTTGCCATAGACTTCTCCAAAGACCTTTCAGCCTACCCGTATTTCAAGCTAAGGGTCCCGAAGGACACCTGCTACATCCAGGACAAGCAGAACAGAACCCTAACCCTCAAGGGCGAGGATGACCTGAACACAACTCTTGGCCATCCAACGATGCTTCTGTTCAGACAGACCCAGTTCAACCAGACCTTCACCGCAAAACTGGACACAAAATCCCTTGAAGGCACTGCAGGCGTGGCGGCATGGCTCCAGACCAACTACCATGCAAACCTGAGCATCGAGAAAAAAGACGGAAAACTGGTTGCAAAGGTGCAGCAGCACATCCACGACCTGGTTTCAGACAGGAAATGCGTTGAGGTAAACGAAACAGAGACCCTGGAACTCCGTATAACAGCGACAAACGAGAGCTACAGCTTCCAGGTTAACAGCCAGACCATAGATGAAGTCTCCTATGCCGGCCTTACAACAGGCTGCACCTGCGGAAACTGCTTCACAGGCACCCTCTTCGGCATCTTCAGTGAAGACGGAGAGGCCACATTCAAAGACCGCCTGTTCATTGAATGACCATATAAAGCAAGAACCTCGGGCCTTGACCCGAGGTTCCTGATTGGAATCACATTCCGTCTTATTTTGCGTCCAGAACTTCCTGGGCGTTCTTCTTGAAGTTCCTGTAGGCATCCTCAGGAGACACACCCTCGATCATGACCTGGGTGATGGCATTCTTGAGAAGAGCCTCGAACTCGACGCTGTAGTCACCATAGATGATGCAGTCGCTGTTGGCCAGATCCGAAAGAACGACGTCAGAGTCGCGCAGAGCCTGCATCTCAGGAGTGTCAAGGATTCCCTTGACAGGCTGGACGATCGTTCCGCCCTGTGTCAGGTAATCGATCGGATGAGAGAGCATGTAGTTGATGAACTCCCAGCAGACCTTCTGCTTTGCATCAGAGCAGGCGCTGTTGACCATGTAGTAATGGGCGATGAAGCTTGCGCTTGGAGCGGAAGGATCGGCATCGGCGAATCTCGGGAACGGGACGAGGCACCAGTTGTCACTGTTGTAGTAGTCCGGATTGTCCTTAGCGATTCTCGGGATCTGGTAGAGACCTGCCATGGCCATGGCCATGTCGTTGTTGTCCTTGTTGATGAACTTTCTGGCTATTGTGAGAACCGGTGAGCCATAGTTGTTACCGGTCGGGCCCCACTGCTGCATGAAGGTCAGGAACTTGATCCAGCCCTCCTCTCCAGGAAGAGCCTCTTTGCCGTCATCGCTGACGAACTTTCCGCCGCACTGCTCGATCATCGGCTGGAACTGAGGAATCGGGAGATCGTAGTTGAAGTCAAAGGCACGGCGTGTGATGACATCGCCATCGCGGAGAATGAGCTTCGGAGCCAGTTCAACCATCTCCTCCCATGTCTTCGGATAGTCCTTCTCAGGATCCAGGCCGGCATCGTAGAAGACGTTCTTGTCGAGATAGATGACCCAGTTGGTGATCTCAAGCGGCATTCCGTAGATCTGGCCCTCATAGGTGACAGGATCAAGGATTCCATCCATGTAGTGGTCAGCAAGTGCAGCTGCATCTGCATAGTCTATGGACTCGTAGGCAACCGGGGCGACCAGACCATTGGCAATGTAGGAATACTCATGGCTTATCTGAAGGTTGAAGATATCCGGACCCTTGCCGGCTGCATAGGCAGTCTGGACGATTTCAGGGATCTTTGTGGACGAGAAAACAGACCTGTTGATCTTCACGTTGGGATGAGTTGCCTCGAACTCCGCTATGAATTTCTCCTCAAGGGCCTGACGGCTTGCGTCCTCATGGGTCCAGAACTCGATGGTGATCGGTTCATTGCTTTCAGGCTTTGCCTCCGCGGCAGCCTGTGCGAAAAGGCTTCCTACGAGCACAAGAGCCAGGAAAACCACAAACAAACTCTTTTTCATGTATAATCCTCCTTGACATGCATCCCCTAGGGGAGCAAAACCAACTATTAATTTGCAGCCGTACCGGCCACAATCACATCCACATCCATGCCTTTCGTCTCGTCGATGTCCTTGCTGTCCATACGGTCAGTCACAAGGACATCTATGTCCTCCATCTTCGCATATGCCACAAAACCCCTCCTCTCATGCTTGGAGGAGTCAGCCAGAAGCACAACCTTCCTGGCGTGCTCTATCATGCATTTCTTCACGGCTGCCTCCTGAAGGTTCTCGCAGGTCAGGACATTGTCCTTTATTGAATAGCCTGCGGCACCAAGGAAGAGAACATCTGCATATATCTTCTCAAGGCCTGAGAGGGCCATTGACCCGACAAAGCCCATGCAGTACTTGCTCAGGTCCCCTCCAACTACAATCAAATCGGGTATGGAGTCAGCCGAGATCCTCCCGGCGACCAGAAGGGAGTTCGTGACAATCGTGATCGGGATGTCCTTGAGAAAGGGCACCAGCTGGAATGTGGTGCTCCCCGTGTCTATCAGAACCCGCATGCCACCGCAGACAAGCTTGGCGGCCTCACTGGCAATTCCCTTCTTCTGCGCCTGATACTCGTTGAGGACATTGGACACCAGACGGACCATGTCCTTCTGGTTTGCAAGAACCGCCCCTCCGTAGGTTCTGACAATCATCCCCTGGTCGGCAAGGAACACAAGGTCGTTGCGAATGGTCATCTTGGACACACCCGTCCTCTCGGCCAGAGTTTGGACGTCAGCGGTGCCCCATTTCTTGAGCATTCTCATGATCTCGTTCCTTCGCTCGATAGAATTCATCGTCTACCCCTACTGAAATAGTATCCACCCATATTCGTTTTTTTTCCACTTTTTTCTTTGTTTTTCTTCTTTGCGTTTTTAAAAGTCAAGGTATCTGCTTTATTTACAAGATGTTACCTCCTTGGGAAACACGAAAATGGCTTTCATAAGCTTTGTTTTTCTTGCTTTTTTACTTGACGGCTAAAAAAACTTGGCTAAGATAGTAGACAGGAGACTTCAACTTGGAAAACGAAAGCATATTCAGGTCTGTGGACAGACTTGTGTCTTACGGAATTGCATGCTCCCTCCTCCCTGAGACGGAGAGGATATATGCAACGAATCTGATTCTGGACATCCTCGGCCTTGACACCTACGATGGTCTCTTCGTCCGATATGAGGACGAAGTGAGAACAGACATGGAGAAGGACACTGACCATACCCTTCAGGAGATACTGGAGCCACTTACGGACCATGCATTGAAGAAAGGCCTGGTCGAGGACCTGCTGCCTCTCAGGGACATATTCGACTCAAGGCTCATGAATGCCCTCACCCCACGGCCCGACACCGTGATAGAGAGATTCCGAAGCGCCTACGAGATCTCCCCATCAAAGGCCACATTGGATTACTACAGGTTCTCGAAGAACACGAACTACATAAGAAGAGACAGAATAGCCAAGGATGAGAAGTGGACAGGGATGACCGAATACGGGGAGCTCCAGATACTTGTCAGTCTCTCAAAGCCCGAACTGGACCCGAAGGCAATTGCAGCCGCAAGGGAGGCCAAGGCAACCGGCTATCCCAGATGCGCCCTCTGCAGAGAGAACGAAGGCTATGCAGGAAGAATAGACTTCGCCCCACGGCAGAACCACAGGATCATCCCCTTCACCCTCAAAGGTGAGAGTTTCAGCCTGCAGTTCTCCCCGTACAGATACTGCCACCAGCATTGCATAGTCCTAAACCACAGGCACATACCCATGGTCATAGACGGGGATGCCATTGAAAAGCTTCTCGAGTTCGTGACTCTGTTCCCACACTACTTCCTGGGCTCGAATGCCGACCTTCCCTACGTAGGGGGCTCCGTCCTTAGCCACGAGCACTTCCAGGGAGGTTGCCACAGACTTCCCATAATGGATGCAAAGGTGGAGAGGACCTTCCTCAAGACAGAGACAATCGAGGTCTCCAGTCTGCACTGGCCCCTCTCAACAGTGAGGATAAGGGGAAAGAACATATCCGAAGTGGGAAAACTAGCCTCAAGATTCATAGAGAAATGGCGCAATGGCTACAGGGATGACCACGCAAATATAGATCCAGGCACGGACAAGGACCCGCACAACACAGTTGCGCCTCTGGCTTTCAGGGAGAAGGACGACTATGTGGTCCTTCTGATGCTCAGAAACAACAGAAGAACGGAGGAGAGACCTGACGGGCTCTTCCACACACATCCATCCAGGTTCCACATAAAGAAGGAGGGAATAGGGATAATTGATGCTCCGGGTCTGGCCATACTGCCGCCCAGGCTCAAGGGAGAGCTCAGGACTGTCAAGGACATTCTTCTTGGGTTGACAGACCTTGAATCCCATCCTGAAGCCGAGAAGCACGCCAAATGGATGGAGGATATCAGAGGCAGACACGTTGTTATAAATGCAGAGAACATCGACTCCATACTCAAAGACGAGGTAGTCATGGTCTTCAAGCAGATGCTTGAGGACTGCGGAGTCTTCAAGCAGGATGAGCAGGGACGCTCATCCTTTGCAAGATTCATCAACTTCGTCCTGGAGGATTACGCCCATGATCTATGATTTTCTCGTTGTAGGCTCAGGCCTCTTCGGCTCGGTCTTCGCACATCAGGCCTCAAAGCAGGGCAGATCCGTCCTCATCATAGACAAAAGGGAGAGCCTTGGAGGGAACATCCGCTGCATTGACGACGGAGGCATACACGTCCACCAATATGGCGCCCATATCTTCCACACAGATGACAGAGACGTCTGGAACTTCGTAAACTCCTTCGTCCCCTTCAACAGATACACAAACTCCCCTGTTGCCAGCTACAAGGGGAAGCTCTACAACCTTCCGTTCAACATGAACACCTTCTATCAGCTCTGGGGCGTCACAACCCCCAAAGAGGCCATGGAGGAGATCGAGAGACAGCGTGCAGACGCCCTCAGGATGCTTGATGGCAGAGAACCCGGGAATCTGGAGGAGCAGGCTCTCTCCCTCATAGGAAGGGACATATACCAGACGCTCATAAAAGGCTACACGGAGAAGCAGTGGGGCCGAAGCTGCACAGAGCTTCCTGCCTTCATAATAAAGAGACTCCCCTTCCGCCTCACCTTTGACAACAACTACTTCAATGATGCATTCCAGGGCATCCCAATAGGTGGATACAACGTCCTGATAGATGGACTTCTGGAAGGCATAGAGAGCCGCTGCAACGAGGACTTCCTCTCCCACAGGGAAAGCTACGAGTCCAGGTGTAGAACGGTTGTCTACACCGGAGCGCTGGATGAATTCTACCAATACAGATTCGGAAAGCTCTCCTACAGGACGGTTCGCTTCGAGACGGAGACCTTGAACGTCCAGAACTGGCAGGGCAATGCGGTCATCAACTACACAGAAAGGGAGATTCCATACACCAGGATCATCGAGCACAAGCACTTCGAGCCGGAGAACCCGTCCTATACTGGGAACAGAACCATAATATCCAGGGAGTATCCATCGGAATGGCACGAGGGGGCGGACCCCTTCTACCCTGTCAACGACAAGGCCAACAACGAACTGTCCGACAGATACAAGGCCCTGGCCGCCCTTGAGACAAGGACGCTCTTCGGCGGCCGTCTGGCTGATTATCGCTACTATGACATGGATGATGTCATCTCCAATGCCCTGGAGCTCTGCAAGAAGGTGCTCTGACAATCACACCTTTGCCTTGAGGTCCTCCTCAGCAAGGACATCGGCAAGCTCCTTGTAGTCGCTCTCGTAGGCGTGCTGATGGGTTGAGACCTTCATGTGGGCCTTGATGTCATTTGCCGTCTTGACCGAGCTGACGACAGTTCCTGCTCCGGAGACGCATCCACCAGGACAGCCCATACCCTCAAGCAGGTAGCCGTTGTACTTTCCGGCCTTGGCAAGCATCAGAAGCTTGCGGCAGTTGTCCAGACCATCTGCCCTCTCCACCTTGATCTCATCCATCTCCGGATAGAGCTCCTTGATGCAGTTGACGACAGCCTGTGCGACACCGCCTGCCACGGCGAATCCACGACCGTCTCCGCTGGCACCGTGCATGACCTCGGACTCAGGGAGCTCGTTGAAGTCTATGTCCCTGGCATCGAACATGCCCATGACCTCCTCAAAGGTCAGGACGAAGTCGACATCACTTCTGATGGTTCTTCTGGAAGCCTCGTTCTTCTTTGCCGCGCAAGGACCGATGAATGCGACCTTGCAGCCAGGATGCTGCTTCTTTATCAGTCTGGCTGTCAGGACCATCGGGGTCAGAGCCATCGAGATGTTGTCCTTGAACTGTGGGAAGAGCTTCTTTGCCATGCTTGCCCATGCAGGACAGCAGGAAGTCGCCATCCAAGGGAGCTTGTCCGGAACGTTCTCCACAAAGTCCTTGGCCTCGTCCAAGGTGCAGAGGTCAGCACCGATTGCAACCTCCATGACATCCTCGAATCCAAGGGCCTTGAAGGCGGACCTGATCTTACCAGGGGTCAGGCCCGAACCGAACTGGCCTGAGACAGCCGGAGCAATGGCGGCGTAGACAGGGGTCGTCGGATCCTTGATCGCCTGGATCGTCTGGAAGATC
>DMOO01000030.1 GCA_003456855.1 Sphaerochaeta sp. | reverse complement strand
TCCAGGAAGGCAAGCTCTACATGCTTCAGACCAGAAATGGAAAGAGAACAATCTTCAGCTGGCTCCGTTCACAGGTTGAGATGGTCGAGGAAGGCCTCATCGACAAGAGAACAGCTGTCTCACGTGTTCCTGCGGCAGAGTTCAACAAGCTCTTTGCTCCTATCCTTGACCAGGCTCAGATCAAGGCTGACAACATCAAGCCGATCACAAACGGTCTCAACGCCTCCCCTGGTGGAGCTTGCGGACAGGTTGTCTTCTCAGCAGAGGATGCTGAGGCATGGCACGCAGAGGGTAAGGAAGTCATCCTTGTCAGAACAGAGACATCCCCAGAGGATATCGGTGGTATGGCAGTTTCAAAGGGTGTCGTCACATGCCGCGGTGGTATGACAAGCCACGCAGCCGTCGTCGCCAGAGGTATGGGTTGCCCATGTGTCTCAGGTGCAGGCGAGATCCATGTTGACTTTGCAACAAAGACCTTCGAGGTCAACGGCACAGTCGTCAAGGAAGGTGACTTCATCTCAATCGATGGCTTCACAGGAGCTGTCTACAATGCAAAGATCCAGGTCAAGGATTCAGAGATCGTCCAGGTTCTCAGCGGAGCCATGAAGGAAGCTGATTCCAACCTGTTCCAGAACTACAAGAAGTTCATGTCCTATGTCGATGAGATCAAGACAATGGGCGTCAGAACAAACGCTGATACTCCTAAGGACACCCACATGGCAGTTATGCTCGGTGCTGAGGGAATCGGTCTCTGCAGAACAGAGCACATGTTCTTCGGCGGTTCAAGAATCATCTCCATGAGAAAGATGATCCTTGCAAACAACCTCCGCGAGAGAGAGGCTGCTCTTGCCGAGCTGCTTCCAATGCAGAGAGGCGACTTCGAGGCTATGTTCACAGAGCTCAATGGTCTTCCGGCAAACATCAGACTCCTGGACCCACCACTTCACGAGTTCCTGCCTAACGACACCACAACCAGACACGAGATGGCTCTCACCCTTGGCATCACACAGGAAGAGGTCGCCAAGAAGGTTGCTGCTCTCCACGAGTTCAACCCGATGCTCGGTTTCCGCGGATGCCGTCTTGCAATCGTCTATCCAGAGATTCTCAGAATGCAGGTCAGAGCAATCATCGAGGCTGCAATCAACGTCAAGAAGAAGGGCATCAAGGTCTTCCCTGAGATCATGATTCCTCTCGTAGGCAACCACAAGGAGTTCGAGTTCTGCAAGCGCCACGCTGAAGAGGTAATCAAGAGCATCTTCGAGGAGACAGGCGAGTCTGTCGAGTACGAGATCGGTACAATGATCGAGGTCCCGAGAGCTGCAATCACAGCTGACGAGATCGCTCAGGAGGCTGAGTTCTTCAGCTTCGGTACAAACGACCTCACACAGATGACCTGCGGATTCTCAAGAGATGACGCAGCTTCTTTCCTCGGACACTATGTCAACGACCCTGACAAGCAGTTCTATGAGTACGATCCGTTCGCAACAATCGATGTCGACGGTGTCGGTAAGCTCATGGCTCAGGCTGCAAAGCTTGGCCGCTCTGTCAGACCAAACATCAGACTTGGTATCTGTGGTGAGCATGGTGGAGATCCGAAGACAATCGCCTTCTGCCAGACAGTCGGTTTGAACTATGTCTCATGTTCTCCATACAGAGTTCCAATCGCAAGACTTGCTGCTGCACAGGCTGCAATTGACTGATTGAAACCTCCTTATCAAATTCCAGGGGCTGCCTAGAGGGTGGCCCCTGTTTTTGTTGGTTCAAGGGGTTAATCAGGGTAAAGGGGTTAAAGAGGTCTATCAGGTTAAAGAGGTTCATCAGGTCTATCAAAGTTGATGAATTGTTTTCATTTGTAGAAGATTCTTTGGTTCATCTCATCTGTCCAGTTGCTGAACTTCCTGTCTGCATAGGCTCTTATCTCTTCTTTTGAATACTTTGTGTAAAGGGCATGGATATTGTCCGGATCCAAATCGAAGAGCTTCTTGTAGATTGTTTGGTCATAGCCTGATAGGAAGTGTCCACTTTCAAACATCCAAAAACCATTGTAGGGGACAATCTTTTTCTCATCCTTCAAGTACTGTGGATTGTCGAATAGGTATTTGCCTTCGTAGAAAAGAGTTTTGATGTCCCTTATCACAACGTATATTGGATTCCTTCTGAGAATCCTGACCTTTTGTGGAAACTTCTCCTTGTTATTCATCCTAATCTGCTTTGTCACATTGAGATTTAGAATCCTCATCATCTCAGCTAGGGTGGACCAGTCCGGAGTGAGGAAGATTTCATGGGTGTGGTTGGGCATTGTCACCGAGAAGATTATGGTTATGCCTCGTTCCTCGCATAGATTCCTCATCAGGATCTGGCGATAATCTGCTAATTCCCTACGGAAAATGGCTTTCCCGTAGAATGACTTTGTTACAACATGATAAAACAATCCGGTTTTATCTATATTGCCGTTGCCGGCTGTTCCGTAACGGCTTTTGTCCAGACTGCTCATTGTCTGTCTGAAGAGATCATTTTTATCAATCATCTTTTTCCTCCTGCATACCCGTACAACGAAAAAGTCGAAAAGATTAAGATTTTTTTGTAACTATCTATTTTGCAAGTAATTATTTTTATGTTGGAAGCCGTTGATTGGCTTTGATTGACGTGATTGACGTGATGAACCTGATGGGCATGATTCAACCAAGAATTATCACATGTTCCGGCTTTACTTTGGACCGAGGTATAGCATACAATTATCAAGATAATGCGCGCATATGCGTGCACGATAAAGGAGGCATACCTTGGCAGAGCAGTATGCAATCGAGATGCTGAACATCACCAAGAGGTTTCCGGGCATTATAGCGAACGACAATATCACGTTGCAGCTCAGGAAAGGTGAGATTCATGCTCTTTTAGGTGAGAACGGTGCAGGTAAGTCCACTCTGATGAGTGTCCTGTTCGGTCTCTATCAGCCAGAGGAAGGCATCATCAAGAAGGACGGGAAACAGGTTAGAATCAATGACCCGAACGATGCCAACGACTTGGGCATAGGAATGGTCCACCAGCACTTCAAGCTTGTCGAATGCTTTACAGTCCTGGACAACATCATCATGGGTGTGGAGCCAACCAAGGGTCCGTTCCTGCAGAAGGGTGATGCTCGCAAGAAGGTTCTCGAGCTTTCAGAGCGCTATGGTCTGAAGGTTGATCCGGATGCAAAGATCGAGGACATCACAGTCGGTATGCAGCAGCGTACTGAGATCCTCAAGATGCTGTACCGTGAGAACGAGATCCTGATCTTCGACGAGCCTACTGCAGTCCTGACCCCTCAGGAGATCACTGAGCTGATGCAGATCATGCGCAACCTCAAGGCTGAGGGCAAGTCGATTCTGTTCATCAGCCACAAGCTGAACGAGATCATGGCTGTTGCAGACAGGTGCACTGTTCTGAGAAAGGGCAGATACGTCGGTACTGTTGACACTGACAAGACGAACATCGAGGAGCTTTCAGCTATGATGGTCGGTAGAAACGTCAACTTCCACGTGGAGAAGCTTCCCAAGGAGCCGGGAGAGGTGATTCTGGACATCGAGGGCATGACGGTTGCTTCCAAGATCCACCAGAAGAACGCTGTAACAGATGTCTCCTTGAAGGTGAGGGCAGGTGAGATAGTCTGCATTGCCGGTATCGACGGAAACGGCCAGAGCGAGTTCGTCTATGGCCTGACCGGGCTGGAGCCTCTGGTGAGCGGCCACATCACTCTCTGCGGCAAAGACATCACAAAGGCCTCGATCAGAGAGAGAAGCCTCACCGGCATGAGCCATATCCCAGAGGACAGACACAAGCACGGTCTGGTTCTGGACTACACATTGGAGGACAACCTGGTTCTGCAGAGGTACTTCGAGCCTCAGTTCACAAACAAGGCAGGCTTCCTGAGACGTGACAACATAAGGAAGTACGCAGATCAGCTGATTGAGCAGTACGATGTCAGAAGCGGACAGGGTCCGATCACAATGGCAAGGTCCATGAGCGGTGGAAACCAGCAGAAGGCGATTGTAGCCAGGGAGATCGACAAGAACCCTGAGCTTTTGATTGCTGTCCAGCCTACCAGAGGTCTGGATGTCGGTGCCATCGAGTACATCCACAAGCAGCTTGTTGCCCAGCGTGATGCAGGTAAGGCTGTTCTGCTGGTCAGCCTGGAGCTGGATGAGGTCATGGATGTCTCCGACAGGATCCTTGTCATGTATGAGGGTGAGATCGTCG
>DMOO01000098.1 GCA_003456855.1 Sphaerochaeta sp. | reverse complement strand
CAGGCGACTTCTCCTACAACACAGGAAGCCTCAGGTGCCCGACCTGTGACGGAACCGGTTCAATCAGCCTTGATGTCCAGTTCCTGCCCGATGTGGACATCCCATGCCCTGAATGCAGAGGCTCTAGGTATTCCAAGAATGCAGGTCTTGTCAGAATCAAAAACAAGGCTGGAAAGGAATTCTCCTTGCCTGATCTGATGGACATGGACATAAACACCGCCATAGAGGCCTGCAAGGACATGAAGCTGGTCAAGCAGCGCCTTGAGGTCCTGCAGAGGCTGGGCCTTGGTTATCTGACCTTGGGAGAGGAGACTCCAAGCCTTTCCGGAGGAGAGGCCCAGAGACTCAAGCTTGCAAGTGAGATGGGTAGGCTTCAGAGCGACTCCGTGTTTGTATTCGATGAACCTACAATCGGCCTTCATCCATTGGATGTCGAGACCTTGCTCTCCGTCTTCCAGACCTTGATTGACAACGGTGCCACGGTGCTGGTCATCGAGCATGATCTGGATGTCATCCACAATGCGGACCATATCATCGATATGGGTCCCGGAGGTGGTGATGAAGGTGGAGAAATTGTGGCATCAGGCTCTGTAGAGGACATCAAAAGCTGTGAGAAGAGCGCTACAGGAAGATTCCTCTGAGCCTATTTCGTCTTGTAGTAGTTGCCGTGGTTCAGCCTGTATTTTGCAGGAGATATTCCGACTATCTTCTTGAATACAGAACAGAAGTAGCTCTGTGTACTGAAGCCTAGAAGATGTGAGATGTCTATGATCGAGTTGTCGGATGACTCCAGCATCCACTTTGCCTCGTTTATCCTCTGGTTCTGGATGTACTCATTGATTGTCATGTGGCATTCCCGTTTGAACAGGCGGCAGAGGTAGGACTCGTCAAGATCAGTCAGCTCGCTCAGATCTGCAAGGCTTCTCTTCTTGTCTAAGGAGTCCAATCCTATGACGGTCATGGCCTCCTACAACATGGTCAACGGCCTTCATGTGGTCAACAACTATGACCTGCTTGGCAAGGTCCTGAGAAACGAGTGGGGCTTCAAGAACATGGTCATGTCAGACTGGGATTCCATGAAGTGCAAACCTGGTGAGCCTGAAAGCCCACTTACAGGAAACGTCCAGATCGCCCAGGCAAACCAGATGGACCTTGTCTGCCCTGGAAGAGATGACCAGAAGGTTGCAGTACTGAACGGACTGAAGAGCGGGAAGGTCAAGAGAAGCGACCTTGAGCGCAGCGCAACAAGAATTCTTAGAATGATCAGAGCCAACACGGAAGTACCGATGAGGGTCTGATCCGATTACTCCGAAAGGCCGACCGTCTCCTTCTTTGCCAAAAGGGAGATGTTGTTGGCCTGACGGAAGTTGTCGGCCTTTCCCTCTGAACCGGAAAGGTCAATCCAGTGTGAGATGAAGTGCTTTGCAGCCATCTCCATTCCACTCATGAGATCTATGTAACCGATCTTCGGGTTCTCTGCCAGAGTCTTTGTCAGATAGTCCCTGCTTGCATTGAAGACGTCAGTCACGACGTTGATTTTATTGATTCCGGCCTTCACAGCCTCAAGGATGTTCTTGTCTCCTGCTCCAGAGCCTCCGTGCAGTGCGATAGGCATGCCGTTTGTTGAGGCCTTGCATTCCCTGATGCGGTCAAAATTGATGTGAGGGATCAATCCCTTTGGATATTCGCCATGGGCTGTTCCTACAGCTATAGCAAGACAATCGACGCCTGTGAACTTGGCGAAATCTGCTGCATCCTTAGGATTTGTGTAGCAGTCAGTGTTCAGGTTGTCACCCTGGGCTGCGATTCCGACGTGTCCGAGCTCTCCCTCGATTCCCATCCCGAATTGGTGGCAGAGGTCTGCATATTCCTTTGTCTTCTTCATGTTCTCTTCCATGCTGTAGAGGGAACCGTCATACATGATTGATGAGAAGCCGTTTCTAAAGGCATACATTATCCTCTCTGGATCGCTGCCGTGGTCGAGGCAGGTGGCAATTGGTACCGGGGTGTACTGGGCAAGCTTCTTGATCATAGGGATCATAAGCTCTGCCTTTGCATGTGTTCTCATCATGTTCTGGCCAAGAAGGAAGATGATAGGGGCGTTCTTCTCTGTGGCTGCTGCAACGATTCCTCTTGCAGTCTCCATGTTGATTGCGCTTGTTGCGATGACTCCGTAGTTCTTCTCTGCGGCATCCATGAGAATTGTTCTGATATCAGTGTACATCTTTGTCTCCCGATATAAAATTATGATAGTTGGAGCTCTCATTGAAGCTCTGTTTGTATTCTTCGCTTCCCTTCCCGAGTTTGAGGGCCGTCATCAGGGTTATCACGTTGACAGCCGCGAACTGTGAGAGTCTGGAGAATGAGTTTCCTTCATCCTTGAATCCGGTTATCTTGCTTGATTTGACATAGGCCTCGGACATGGCGGCAAGAGGGGAGTCTCCATTGTTCGTGATGGAGAAAAGCCTCTTTCCGGCCTTCTTTGCATTGATTGCAGTGGTCATGACATCCTTGTTCGTCCCTGAGCAGGAGACTGCGATGCAGACATCCCCATCCACACGACCAACTGTATTGTGGATCATCATGTACGGGTCGTTGCAGAGGCTCACCTTCTTTCCATATCTGAGAAGCTCCTTGAAAAGGTACTCCGCTATTATGGATGAACCTCCCATCCCGATTATCTCTGTGTTCTGTGCATTGACAATGGCATCTACCATTGTTGAGATGGCTGCCATGTTCTCAGAAGAGAAGAGGCTTTGGACGGCAAACAGGGATTTCTCCCTCATAAGCACCTTTATCTCTTCTTCGGAGCTTTCCCAGGTGATGGGTTCGTTTATCTGCTTGGTCCTCTTGACTTCAGCCTGGAAGTTTATCTTGAAATCCTTGAGCCCTTCAAACCCGAGTGACTTGCAGAATCTAACCACAGTGGGAGAACTCACGCCTGCTCCTTCTGCAATCTGGGAGATGGAAAGCTCCATGACAGAGTCCTCATTAGCGCGAAGAAAGTCCATGACCTTCTGTTCCTGGGCCTTTCTTCCACTGAGTGTCTTGTCCAACATGGCTTCCATGGTTGCCATCCGAAGCACCTCTCGAAAAGTTGATTTGACTTGCATAAGCAGGTTGTTCATGAAACTTTTTTCACGAACTGCTTAAATTTTAAGACCACTTTCAGGGTTTTCGCAAGTAAAATCGAAAAAAATGTGAAAAAATTTCAAAAAAAGTTTGACAGATGAAAAAAGAGGATTCACAATGTAGTTACACAAAAATCAAAACAAGGAGTTTTGTCATGAAAAAAATCGTTGCATTGTTCACAATTCTGGCTCTCGTTGCCGGATGCGTTTTTGCCAGTGGTGCTTCAGAGGCTCAGCAGACAGCTGCAGTAGAGCCGGAGATGACACATGAGGAGCTCGTCGCAGCAGCTCAGGCAGAGGGAAGCCTTACCGTCTACACATTCACCTCAAGAGGTTCCAAGGTCGGAGCGGCTTTCGAGGCAAAGTATGGTATCAAGACTGAGGTCACACAGCTCAGCGACTCAGAGATGATCACAAAGGTCACCGCAGAGGCCAAGGCTGGACAGGGTGCAGACATCATCTTCGCACAGGATTCCGGAAGAGTTCTCACAGAGCTTTTTGACACGGGTTATGTCACAAAGTATGTTCCTGCAGCAGTTGCAGAGGCTATTCCTTCCCAGTATGCTGATCCTCTCGTATACGACCTCAACATCAAGGCCTTCATCTATAATAATGAGAAGGGTGATGTCGCAGTCACAAACGTCTGGCAGCTGACAGAGCCGGAGTGGAAGGGCAAGATCCAGTTCAAGGATCCTCAGAAGGAGAGCGTTGGAATGAACTTCTTCGTCATGCTCACCAGCCCAGAGTGGGCAGAGAAGCTTGCACAGGCTTACAAAGATCTCTATGGCAAGGACATTGTCCTTACAACAGAGAATGCCGGTTATGAGTTCATCAAGATGCTCCTTGCCAACTCAGTCCTCGGCTCATCAGATTCAAAGATCTGTGAGGCTGTCGGTGCAAAGGGACAGGAGCAGCAGCTCTTCGGTCTGTTCACAATCAACAAGCTCAGAACAGCAGCAGACAAGAACCTCGCTCTTGCAATCAACTACAACATGGTTCCTTTCAATGGATTCATGTATCCGATCTACACAGCTCTCACATCAGTTTGTGCCCATCCAAATGCAGCAAAGCTCTTCATGGAGTTCGCTTACACAGAGGAAGGCTGGGAGCCAATGGATACTCTCGGAGACAACAGCCCGATTCTCGGAAGCTCAGAGGATACACTCACAATCGCTGACTGGGAGAAGACACTTGTCATCGAGGATCCTGACTATCTCGCAGCACACAGATACGAGGTTGAGCAGTTCATCGTTTCGATCCTGTAATAAGTCTTGTTTTAGAACATGGCTGCCGTTTTGGCAGCCATGTTGTCATTTCGGCATAAAAATCTGCTATGAATATATCATTTAAGTTAAAGTCCTACTTCAAGAAGCCGCAGAACATAATTCTGGTCGTGATGCTTATCGTGTTGGGCTACCTTACACTTTTTCCTATGTTCTCGATGATCAAGGATACGCTCACTGTCCATGTGAGTGAGGCAAGAAGGCTTCAGCTCAAGGTAGGTGCGTTTACGCTTGATCACTGGGTGAAGGTTCTTTTTGACAAGAACTCATTCCAGCTGTTCTACAGACCATTCCTGAACTCCCTTGTCACATCGCTTGCGGCCTGTCTGGTCTCGCTTGTCTTTGGCGGAACGTTCGCATGGTTCATAACAAGGACTAATCTCAGGTGGAAGAAGCTGCTTTCAAGCCTCTTCATCTTCCCTTATATAATGCCGTCCTGGACTTTGGCTCTGGCTTGGATAAACATATTCAAGAACAGCCTGGTCGGAGGTTCTCAGGGCATGTTCACAGCCCTTACCGGCATAGTGACACCTAACTGGCTTGCCTATGGAGCATTCCCGATCTCCCTCGTCACGGGACTTCACTATGCACCGTTTGCATACATAATGATAGGTGGAATCCTCAGAAACGCTGATGCCAATCTGGAGGAGGCTGCACAGCTTCTTGGAACAACAAGAAGAAGGATGCTGTTCAAGATCACAATCCCGATGATCATGCCGGCCGTGCTCTCGACCTTCCTTCTGGTGTTCTCCTCGGCAATGTCATCCTTTGCCGTTCCATCCTTCCTTGGTCTTCCTGTCAGATATCAGGTCCTTACCATGCAGCTGTACAGAACCATGGACGGTGTCGCTCCTGGCCAGGGATTCGCCATGGCCCTGATCATGATTCTGATAAGCGTTGGAATACTTGTCTTCAACCAGAGGGTCATTGGAACCAGAAAGAACTACACGACAGTCACCGGAAAGAGCTCGCAGATAGCCTTGGTGAACCTGAAAAAGGGAAGAACCCCAATCTCCTGCATACTGGTGTTCCTCATCATAATGGTCTCCATCTTCCCGTTGGTAACATTCGCTCTTGAATCCCTTATCAGAGTGCCTGGTGACTATTCTCTGTCAAATCTGACGCTGAGCTTCTGGATTGGAAGGGACAACGGAACACTGATCACCTCGGGTGAGCCTGGACTTCTTCTCAACCCAGCCTTGTGGAAGGCCCTGTGGAACAGCATCAAGCTGTCAGTAACATGTGCTCTGTCCGCTGGAACACTCGGATTCCTGGTAGGTTATGGAATCGTCAGAGGCAAGGGCACCAAGCTTTCGAAGATTGTCGACAGCCTGGCCTTCTTCCCATACCTTATGCCGGCAATGGCTTTCTCCGCCATCTATCTGTCCATGTTCTCGGTCAGAAGATTCCTCATTCCTTCTCTCTATGGAACATTCTTCATCCTTGCATTGATCGGTACTGTGAAATACATGCCGTTTGCATCCAGAAGCGGTATCAACTCAATGATGCAGCTGTCCAACCAGATTGAAGAGGCTGGAGAGATCATAGGGATCAGCTGGTTCAAGAGAATGACACGTCTGGTCATACCGATCCAGAAGAGCTCATTCGTCTCTGGATATCTGCTTCCGTTCATATCCTGCATGAGAGAGCTGTCTCTGTTCGTGCTTCTCTGCACACCTCAGAACAGAGTGCTGACAACACTGCTGTACTACTACAATGAAAAGGGTTGGAGCCAGTACTCCAACGGACTGAACCTGTTGATAGTCATTATCGTCATATTCGTCAACTGGTTGGTCAACAAGACAACCGGAGCATCGATCGACAAGGGTATCGGCGGTTGAGAGGAGAATTAAAATGCCACGTATTGAACTTAGAAACATAACAAAGAAATTCGGTGACTTCGTCGCAGTCGACAATCTCACCCTTGATATCAAAGATGGTGATTTCATCACACTTCTTGGTCCTTCCGGTTGTGGAAAGACCACAACCCTAAGACAGATCGCCGGTCTTGAGATGCCGACATCCGGAGAGATTCTCATCGATGGCAAGGTTGTCTTCTCATCCGAGAAGTCCATTGATGTGGCACCGAAGGACAGAGGAGTGGGATTCCTTTTCCAGAACTACGCTCTGTGGCCTCACATGACCGTATACAGGAACATCGCATTCGGTCTTGAGAACCTCAAGTGGAAGAAGCCTGATGTCGACAAGCGAGTGAAGGAGCTTCTGAAGCTGCTGAAGATCGAGGAGTTCCCGGACAGATATCCTGCAGAGCTCTCAGGCGGACAGCAGCAGAGAGTCGCAATTGCAAGAACCCTTGCAACCAATCCTAGGGTTCTGCTGATGGATGAGCCGCTCTCCAACCTTGATGCCAAGCTGAGAATGGAGATGAGGGCGGAGCTGAAGAGACTCCACCACGAGACCGGAGCAACATTCGTCTACGTCACCCATGACCAGCTCGAGGCAATGACTCTTGCCACCAAGATCTGCCTTCTTGATAGAGGATACCTGCAGCAGTATGATCCTCCTCTTACAGTCTACAACAGACCGAAGAACACCTTCGTTGCGGACTTCGTCGGTAATCCTACAATGAACCTGATCAAGTTCTCGGGAGAGCGCAAGGATGACCACACCTGCATTCTTCACCACAAGGACATGAAGCTGGAATTCACTGCAAAGGAAGTTCTTCCTGCATCCCTCGATGAAGTGACCATCGGAGTCAGACCTGAGAACGTGCTTGTAACAGAGGGTGAGGGAGTCAAGGTCAAGGTTGACACATCACTTCCATCAGGAATGGAGACGATACTGAATCTGCTGCTTGGCGATGATGTCATGCTGAGTTGTGTCATGATCGGTTCTGTCGATTATCCGTCAGATTCCGAGATCATTGTGAAGTTCAAGGATGACCAGGTCCTGATGTTTGATGGAGAAGGAAACTTCGCAACACCAGGTTCGGTGAAATTCATCTGATAATCAAATAACAGTCATTTTATGGGCCATCGTTCTCAGCGATGGCCATTTTTTTCATGTGTTGACAGCTTTAGTAAAAGGATTGTATAGTGTGCATCAGTTAGATGTATCTAACTCGGTGTTGATAGGGACATCGGAAAGCAAGTTCCGACACATGGTAGAACTTCAGGCCAGCAGTGCAAAGTGGAGCGTGTAATACAAAAAACCTAAAATGACGGCCCTTCGGGGCCGTTTTTCTTTCCCTTTGGAGAAAAAAGCCTTATCATCCATATTATGCAGTACAGAAACGGGAAACATGGGGAAAAGCTTTCAATTTTAGGATACGGGTGCATGAGATTCACCAGGAGTGGGTCCTCAATCGATATTGCAAAGGCAGAGAAGGAGATTCTCGAGGCCTTCAACAACGGGGTGAACTACTACGACACCGCCTACATCTACCCTGGCAGCGAGGCTGCCCTGGGAGAGATTCTTGAAAGGAACAGGATCAGGGACAATGTATACATAGCCACCAAGCTGCCCCAGTACATGATCTCGAGTCGTCAGGCCATAGACAAATACTTCAACGAGGAGCTTTCAAGGCTCAGGACAAACCGTGTGGACTTCTATCTGATGCACCACCTCACTGACATTGCCCAGTGGCAGAGGCTGAAGGATGTCGGAATCCTTCAGTGGATAGAGGACAAGAAGGCAAGCGGAGAGGTGAAGAACATTGGATTCTCCTACCATGGGAACTCCGACAACTTCCTGAAGATCCTGAATGACTATGACTGGGACTTCTGCCAGA
>DMOO01000097.1 GCA_003456855.1 Sphaerochaeta sp. | reverse complement strand
ATGGATGCCGCGCTCACAGACAGCCAGCGTGAAGCCATCCGTTCCCTGCGGTAAGCAAAACTCCGGGCCATCCTGACACACGTTCAGGCCAGTCCGGAGTTTTTCATTGCCGGGTTTCAGGAATACGCGGGCGCGGGTCCGAGATACTTTTCCTCGAGACCGCACTCCGCGATCAGCTTAAAGAGCGTATAGCGCGTGCGGTAATCCTTGGCGCAGTGCATGGACAGGTCCAGCATGGCATCATCCACACCGAGCTCGTCCGCTGTCATCGGGGCACCGAGGAAGCGCATGGCGTCCTCGATCCGGCTGAGCGGCGGCATTTCCCGGATCACTGCCCGGATCTCATCCATGTGTGCCTGGGCTGTCCGCACCCGGCGCTCGAGTTCCGCCTCTGTCAGGAAATCGCCCTCATTCTCTGCCATGATGGGTTCTGCCGCGGGTCCGAAGGCATAGTGCATCCAGCGGATGCGCTCCTCACGCCCCGGCAGGCAGGCACGCGCCTGTTCCAGGGAGACCCCGGACAGGTCTTCCTCCGCAAGGCGCTTGAACACCGGCCACACAAGCCGGGTGGACACGCCGACGGATGCGCCATGGCCGGGTGCCGGACGGCCCCGGAACATCTGCATCATTTCCCAGTAATGCGCAATATTGTGTTCCACCGACGCGACAGCCCTTGTATGCCCGATCAGCATGATGGTCATGCCGGAAAGGAGCAGTGCTTCCGTCAGCAGCCGGATGCCCTCATCACTGCGGGCCCGGATCTCCTCCAGGTGATTCAGGAGTTTTTCCAGTGCGTCCGTGACAATCTTGCCGCACACATCACAGTAGACCTCACCGTTGATGATCCGTCCGATCTTCCAGTCCGCCTTGGCGATGAACTTGCCGAGGACGTCACCGACTCCGGCAGCGATCATCCAGGAAGGAGCTGTGGCCATGATCCTGGTGTCACAGCAGATGATCTCCGGACAGGGGCCCTGTCTGTGGATCTTCAGGCCTCTCAGAAGAAGCGGGGCGACCGCTGACGTGTAGCCGTCCATCGAAGGGGCGGTCCCCACGCTGACGAAGGGAAGACCCGTCCTTGCTGCGTTGACCCTGCAGGTGTCGGTTATCGAGCCCGAACCTACAGCCACAAGGAACTCGGTCTCAGGCTGGATTGAGAGAAGGACCTCTCCGACGCTGCGCTCATCAGGATCGACATCGCCCTCCCTCTTCAGTAGGCACATTATCACGTTGATCCCGGCTGCCTTGAGGATCTTCTCAACCCTTTCTCCAGCAACCCGGAAGGTGTTCTTGTCGCACACAAGCACACAGTTTCTTCCAAGCTTGCGTTTGCCGATGTATTCAGGGAGCTTCTCGACGATGTCCTCCCCCACATAGATGTCCTGGTCAGGGATCCTGTGCTCACAGGCGCAATCGCACTCGAGCCCTGATATGATCAGGCGGTGGTTCTCGTCATAGGAAATGCTGGCAGCCATGGGGACTCCTTATTTCATCAGCAGATTTTCGGTACTGTCATCGATCCGTCCGGCATGAAGACAACCTTGCAGTCTGGTCCGTACTTGGCGATGGCATCGTCCAAAGCCTTCTGCAGGTCATGCACGGGCTCGATGAAGATGTTTCTCAGCTGGTCATCCTGCACAGTGGAATAGGCCTGCACGTGTGCCCATTTGAAGACCTCCGCCATTTTGGCCGCCTTGTGGTAGCCCAGCTTGAAGCCTGCCGCGATCTTTTCCAGGACCTCGTCCGGTGTGGAGGCACTGCTCAGGAGTCTGACGAAGGACTCCCCTCCGATCCCCTCTCTGCAGGCGGAGACCAGGATCATGGTCCCTCCGTCCTTCAGGGCAAGCTTTGCATTGTCTATGGCCTTCTGGCTCTGGTAGAGATCAACATCCATCGGATAAGGGGCTGCAGTTATGACGATGTCAGCCTTCTCCTTAAGCGGTGCTGTGAAGATCTTGTTTGCAGCCTCCACGGCCTGATCGAAGGACTTTGTGACATCGCCTGCTGTGACGGTGTCAATCTCATGGTTCCTGTCCAGAACGGTCATGATTGCATAGACCGGGGACTTGACCAGCGTCATCGCCTCCATCAGATCCTCGTGCACAGGGTTGCCCTCAAGCGCCAGTGCCTTTGCATCGGCGGACAGAGCCATCTTGTGGTTGTGCTCGATCGAGCTGTAGGCTGCAACACCAGGCAGGAAGCCCTTGCGGCCACCTGTGTATCCTGCAAAGTAGTGAGGCTCGACGGAGCCGATGACGATCACCTTCCCCGCCTCCTTGACGTGCTTGTTCAGATAGAGCTCCGTGTCTCTGCTGGTCTTTCCGTAGTAGACCATCTCGTCCATCCTGTGGCAGTCATGCACATAGATGCGGTCCTTGAAGGTCTGGTACCAGGAGCCGAAGATGAAATCATACTCCTTCTCGTATGGTGCACGGTGGCTTCCTGTGGCGATTATGAAGGAGGCCTTGTCCTTCTCAAGCTCCGGTCCGATTGCATCCATGACAAGCCTTGTTGGGGTCGGCCTTGTGGCGTCGTTGACTATAACAAGGGTGCTGCCAGGCAGGGCCATGAACTCCTCAAAGCTGCCTTTGATGGCCTCTTTCGTTGCCTCAACGGCACTTTTCTTCGGTTTTCCGCCATTTTGGTCGTTGAGCTTGAGAATGGCACCGAAATGCTCTGGTGCCACCTCCAATGTTATCTTCTCTCTGTTGTAAGGGACTTCGATCTTCATGTAATCAGTATTTCCTAGCATCCTTCAGATGGTCAAGATGGTCCTTGTAGGCTTCGAGGTTTCTCGGGTTCTTTGAAACCTCGGCGTCTCCGCATCTCCACCATGAGCCGTAGCCGTCGGTCATTGACTTCGGAAGGACCCTGATGTCGAAGACGACCGGGCGGTCCTTGATTCTCTTGGCGCCGTTCATTGCCCTCTTCAGGTCATCCATGGTCTTGATGACATAGGACTTGCAGCCGTAGGCCTCACCGATCTTGGCGAAGTCCACAGGGATGAAGGAGCCTGAGAACTTGCCGTCCTCGCCCCTGAACCTGAGCTCTGTGCACAGGGTGTCGTTTCCGTGGCCGACCTGCAGGTTGTTTATGCAGCCGAAGCTTGCGTTGTTGAACACGCAGACGACGATCTTCTTGTGCTCCTGCACTGCTGTGAGCAGCTCGGAATGGAGCATTATGAAGCTTCCGTCACCGACCATCGAGTAGACATCGTGCTTGTCGCCTATTGCGTACTTGACGCCGAGGGCTCCGGAGATCTCGTAGCCCATGCAGGAATAGCCGTACTCCATGTTGTAGGAGTCAAGGCTGCGTGCGCACCACATCCTCTGCATGTCACCAGGAAGAGATCCGGCTGAACCGATTGCAACATCCTCCTTGTCCATCAGAAGGTTGATTGCGCCCAGAACGGTTGTCTGTGCAAGGCAGGCATCAAGGTCCTTTGCGAACCTGAAGGCGCTCTCTGCATTGGCATCGTTGATCTCAGGGACATAGTCCTTGGAGAAGGTGATGCTTCTCAGTCTGTCCAGCTCCTTGAACCACTTCTCGCGTGCGTTCCTCACCTCATCCTTGTATGGGGCCTGGTAGCCGCCAAGTGCCTTCAGAAGTGCCGGGAGAGCCCTCTTTGCATCTGCAACCACAGGTACTGCGGCATCCATCTTCAGGGCCTGGAACTCGGAGACGTTGATGTTGACGAACTTCGCATCGGCCTTGAAGAGCCACTTGGATGATGTTGTGAAGTCAGTGTATCTGGTTCCGACACCGATTATGACATCGGCTTCCTTTGCGATCTCATTGGCTGCGGAGCACCCCGTGACACCGATTCCACCAAGGTTCAGCGGATGGTCGAAGAGAACAGCGCCCTTACCGGCCTGTGTCTCGCCGAACGGGATTCCGGTCTTCTCTGCGAACTGCTTGAACTCCTTGTGGGCCTCTGCGTAGCGGACTCCACCACCGCAGATCAGAAGAGGCTTCTTCGCGCTCTTGATGACCTCTGCGGCCTCTGCGATGACCTCTGGCTCTGCAGCCCTTCTGGCCAGCTTGTGGACTCTCTTTCTGAAGAAGGATTCAGGATAGTCATAGGCCTCGCCCTCGACATCCTGCGGAATTGCGATGCAGACGGCACCTGTGTTGGCAGGGTCTGTGAGGGTTCTGAAGGCGCTTATCATTGCGCTCATCAGCTGCTCAGGACGAACGATTCTGTCCCAGTACTTGCACACTGCCTTGAAGGCGTCGTTGGTTGATATGGACAGGTTGTTCGTCTGCTCGATCTGCTGCAGAACCGGGTCAGGCTGGCGGCAGGCGTAGACATCACCAGGAAGAATCAGCACAGGGATGTTGTTCGCCGTTGCTGTTGCGGCTGCGGTGACCATGTTTGCGGAACCCGGGCCTACAGAGGCTGTGACCGCGATGATCTTCTTTCGTTTCATCTGCTTTGCGAAGGCGACTGCAGTGTGGGCCATGCCCTGCTCGTTCTTTCCCTGCCAGACCTTAAGATGTCCGGCCTCCTGGGCCAGGGCCTGACCAAGACCAAGGACGTTGCCGTGGCCTGGAAGCATGATGACACCCTCTACAAACGGGTGTTCCTTGTCATCATAGGCAATGTACTGGTTGTCCAGAAAACGAACCAGAGCCTGTGCCATTGTAAGTCTTACTGTCTTCTCCATGTAAATCTCCCCCCTCTTGCTCAACCTTTGAAGATGTGGTCGTTGGCGTCTGCCTTCCAGAGCCATGAATGCTCCTTGTCGTCGATCCTGGTCTTCTGCCATGGATCTCCGTCAAGGTGTCTGATGCCCCAGGCATAGCACATTGCATAGCCGGGAGCTGCACACTGTGAGTGCATTCCGCTGTTTATGATTGCACAGCCGTTGTGGCCGGTCTTGTAGACCTCGCCGTTGGCGAAACCCACACCGAAGCCCTGCGGATAGTCGAATCTGTAGAAGTAGACCTCCGGCTGTGGATGGTGGTGTGGTGGATAGGACGACCACTTGCCAGGGAAGTTCAGGACCTCACCTAGGACCATGTTGGAGAACGGCGCGTTCTCGTAGTCGAAGAAGGTCTTGATCTCACGTCTCATGCAGCCCATGAGCTCGCCGTTTGCACCGGCATGCTGGACCTGCACAGTCTCTGGGGTGTACATGACAGGCTCGTAGTCGCGGTCGTTGTCAGTCTGCTGGATGTATACTTCAGCATGGCCTGTGGCCGTAAGTGTGATCTTCACCTTCCTTGGTGAAAGCAGGCAGTAGGCCTCGTGATGGAAGCAGTCCGGACGGCTGGCCTCAACACGCTTTCCGGCGAACTCGAAGACCACTTCACCGCTGAACAGGAGAACCGCGCTCTCCTTCTCGGCCTCATCTATCACGTATGTGTCGCCCTTCTCCATTACCAGAAGGCCGACGTCCATCATTGTCCCCTTGTCGTCAGAGGCCCTGTCTATGTAGCAGTTGTAGCCCCTCTTCACATCCTTGCTGAAGTACATTGCTCCTCCTCAAAGACCTGCATGCTCGCGGATATACTTTCTTCCCTTTATTGCATACTCAAGTGGATTTGCCTTTGCAGGGTCCTGCTCGGCCTCCACCAGGAGCCATCCCTCATACTTTGCGTCGCTGAGGACCTTGAAGACAGGATCGAAATCCACATCTCCGTCTCCAGGGACCGTGAAAGCTCCGTTTCTGACTGCTGTCAGGAAGCTCCAGTCGTTGTCCCTTGCCTGCTTGACCACGGAGAGCCTCATGTCCTTGAGATGGACGTGGCCCACTCTGTCCACATACTTCTTCAGCATTGCAAGAGGATCCTCGCCTGCGAAGGTGAAATGACCTGTGTCGTAGCAGAGGAACACATATCTCGGGTCTGTGTTGGCCATCATGCGGTCCGTCTCCTCGGAGGTCTGGACCACTGTTCCCATGTGGTGGTGGAAGCAGAGCTTGAAGCCACGCTCCACGGCGATCTTTCCAAGCTCGTTAAGACCCTTGCAGAGTCTGTCCCACTCGGCGTCGTCCATGACGTGCTTGTGGCCTCCGGTCAGAATAGGTGTGTCCACCTGTCCCTGGATGGAGTAGCTCTGCTCGCTTACATTGATTCTGTTTGCGCCAACGGCTGCAAGGAAGTCCAGCTCCTTGTTGAAGTCCTTCTTAACCTGCTCCATATCCTGTGTAAGGATGAAGGAGGAGAACCAGCGGCTTGCAATCCTCATGCCTCTGAGGTCCAGCTCCCACTTGAGCTCCTTCGGGTCCTTCGGATACTTGTTTCCGATCTCACAGCCCGTGAAACCGGCAAGGGCCATCTCGCTTACAGTCTGTCTGAAGGTGTTCTCCGCACCCAGCTCAGGCATATCATCATTGCACCAGCCAATCGGTGCTATTCCAAGTTTAACCTTGTTTGGATCAAACATCTCGTCTCTCCTAAGTTCTCAAATCTGTGACCCGTGTCTCAGGGCCTTGACCACAGGAAGCTCCTCACCGCTGAGGAATCTGATCAGAGCACCGCCTCCGGTGCAGATGTAACCGATTCTGTCTGTGAGCTTGTACTTCTCCGTAGCCGTTATGCTGTCTCCACCTCCAAGGACGGTGAATGCCTCAGTATCGGCCAATGCCTTCCAGATCTCCTTGGTTCCCAGCTCGCTGGGCTCCTGTTCGAAGACTCCGGCAGGTCCGTTGACGAATACTGTCTTTGCATCGAGTATGAACTGTCTGTAGTTCTTTGCCGTCTTGCTTCCAATGTCCACAGCGCTTATGTCCTCAGGGATCTCACCGATCTCGGCTTCGCAGCGCACCCCGTCCTCGACCCATGCAAGGTCGACAGGAAGTGTGATCCTGTCACCGAACTGGGCGTAGAGCTCCCTGGCCACATCGATGAACTGGCCGTAGTTGGACTTCATGATGAAATCCAGGCTCCCCTTTCCGATCTCGACGTTCTGGGATGCAAGGAAGATGTTGGCCACAAGGCCTCCGGTCAGGACCTGGTCTGCGCTTCCCTTCGACAGGACTGTCTTCATCATCTGGAAGGCGTCGGCGATCTTTGCTCCGCCAAGGACGAAGACGCATGGTCGCTTGGGCTCCTCAATAAGGGCCGACACCGTGCAGTACTCCTTCTCGAAGAGCCTTCCCATTGCGGATGGCAGTATCTGCTCGAAGCCGCAGAGCGTAGGCTGGTCGCGGTGTGCTGCAGCGAAGGCATCGCAGACG
>DMOO01000233.1 GCA_003456855.1 Sphaerochaeta sp. | reverse complement strand
ATCGATATCGGAACAAGGAACGGCGAGCTTGTTGGTCTTGGCTATCAGGCAACAGGTGGAGCATTCATCTACAACAGATCTGTCGCTAAGGAAGCCTTTGGTTCAGATGATCCAGCAGTCGTCGCTGAGAAGATCGGTGCCGGTACAAACAGCTGGGACAAGTTCATGCAGACAGCTGCAGAGCTCAGAGCAAAGGGATTTGCAATCGTGTCTGGTGATGGAGACATCTGGCATGCAGTTGAAAACAGCTCTGACAAGGGTTGGATCGTTGACGGCAAGCTCTATATCGATCCTAAGAGAGAGGCCTTCCTCGATCTGTCAAAGCAGCTCAAGGACAACGACTACCACAATGACACCCAGGACTGGCAGGAAGGTTGGTTCGCTGACATGAAGGAAGTCGGAAAAAAGAAGGTTCTCGGCTTCTATGGTCCGGCATGGCTGATCAACTACACGATCGGACAGAACTGCGGCGACACATACGGCGATTGGGGTGTCTGTGCTCCAAACATCGGATTCTTCTGGGGTGGCACATGGGTCCTGGCCAACAAGGATACAAAGAATGCTGACATCGTCGGAAAGATCATCAAGTGGATCACACTTGACTATTCAGACACAGGTCTCCAGTACTTCTGGGCAAACGGAACTCTCAACGGAGAGGGTGGTACAAAGGACTGCGTCGCTTCCGGTACAGTCATGGCAAAGTCAAACGGAGAGCTTGACTTCCTGGCAGGCCAGAACATGTTCGACGTCTTCGTTCCAGCCAACCAGTATGCAAACGGAAAGAACCTCACCCAGTATGATGAGACAATCAACACCTACTGGAGAGATCAGGTCCGCCAGTACACCGCAGGTGCCAAGACACGTGAGCAGGCAATTGCAGACTTCAAGACACAGGTCGCAGAGAACCTCGATGTTGTTGTCGAGTAATTCCAGCAAGAATTGACAGAACCGGGGGACTGACGGTTTGCAGTCCCCTGGCTTTTTGCTATCAAACCAAAGGAGGATCAAAATGGAAAAAAGAAAAACCTTTAGCTATGCAAAATACGGATATCTTTTCAGCCTTCCTTTCATTGTTGCCTATTTGATTTTTCATTTTTATCCTACACTATATACTGCAGTAATAGGGTTCACGGACCTGAAAGGTCTTGGAAAGACATCTTTTCATTTCCTATCTGAACCTTTCAGCAATTTCAAGACGATATTGTCTTCAAAGCTTTTCATATTGTCCCTGAAGAACACAGTTGTCATCTGGATAATGAACTTCATTCCCCAGCTCTCATTTGCTCTGCTGTTCACAGCCTGGTTCACATCCCCAAGATGCAAGCTCAGAGGCCAGGGATTCTTCAAAGTTGTATTCTACATGCCAAATATCATGACTGCTGCAACCATAGCTGTCCTGTTCCAGGCATTGTTCGCATATCCTACCAGTCCTATGAACGACCTTCTGGTGAAGATCGGGTTGATTGATACACCATTCAACTTCCAGGTGAGCAAGCTCTCCGGAAAGATAATAGTTGCTTTCATCCAGTTCTGGACCTGGTATGGCTACACCATGATAATCCTGATCTCTGGAGTCCTTGGAATAAACCCTGAGATATTTGAAGCTGCTGAGATAGACGGCTGTACAGGTTCACAGACCTTCTTCAGAATCACGATTCCATGTCTGAAGACGATTCTGCTATATACTTTAATAACCAGTCTCATCGGAGGACTCACAATGTACGATATCCCGAGACTGTACCTCAATGGAGGACCTGACAACGCTACGCTCACCGCGAACGTGTTCATATACAACCAGGCGTTCGCTGGTTCCTACATGTACAACAGGGCTGCTGCAGCCTCAATGATGATGTTCATCATAATAGCCGTCTGCTCTGTGGCCGTCTTCTACCTGATGAGGGACAAGGAGCAGGCTGCACTTGCAAAGCAGAGGAGACTTGCAAGAAAGGAGGCCAGGAATGCCAAGTAAGAGCCTTCGTAAAGTCAAACGTACAAGCAAACCGATTCTGGTTCTGATGTACGCTGTCTGCATCTTCTTTGCAATAATGAGTCTGCTGCCGTTCGTGGTCATGATGGTGAACGCCACAAGAAACACTTATCAGGTACAGCAACATGCCTTCAGTTTTGTTCCTTCAAAGTATTTGATGGACAATCTCCACATTCTGATTGTGAAGGATACCTTCCATCCGCTCCGTGGATTCATGAACTCATTGATAATATCCTCAGGAACAACAATACTCGCAGTTTATTTCTCAACTCTTACAGCTTACGCCCTTGTTGCCTATACGTGGAAACTGAGAGGACCATTCTTCACCCTCATCCTTTGTGTAATGATGCTTCCTGCCCAGGTGACCAGCATTGGATTCTACCAGTTCATGTACAAGATCCACATGACGAACAACTTCCTGCCGTTGATCCTGCCTGCAATAGCAAGCCCTTCAATGGTGTTCTTCATGCGACAGTACATGATACCGTCGCTTCCGATGGAGATCGTCGAGTCCGCAAGAGTCGATGGTTGTCCGGAATTCAGGACCTTCAACCAGATAGTTCTCCCTTTGATGAAGCCTGCAATGGCCACCCAGGGAATCTTCTGCTTTGTGGCTTCCTGGAACCAATTGTTCCTCCCCCAGATATTGTTGACCAAGAAGAAGTTCTATACCATGCCGATAATGGTGAGTCTCCTTAAGGGCGATATCTACAAGACCGAATATGGTGCAGTCTACCTAGGACTTGCACTGACCATTCTTCCTCTGTTCGTCGTCTACTTCCTTCTTTCAAAGTACATCATCGCCGGTGTTGCTCTTGGTGGCGTCAAGGGTTGATGTTAGACAATCTCTGGGTTTTTTGTGTAAAGAGGCCTCCTTCCGAGTGGAAAGAGGCCTCGTCTTTTCTTTTAAGCTACTGATTACTTTGTCAGATCGAGCTGGACTGTTCTGTCACCCATGCCCATTGGGCCGTTGTACTTTATGACGGTTCCATTCTCACCTGGAACGACCTCGATTGTTGCACTGATGTAACCTGCCCAGCTGAAGGTGATGATTCCATTCTCAACCTTTGTTGTCATCTTTCCACTTGAGAGGTCGCTGAATACAACAGGGTTGTCCTGGGTTCCAAGGGCCCATTTCCCGGAGATGCGAAGTCTCTCTATTGAAAATCCCAGTCAAGGTGTTATAAAAAAAGTGTGGGGAAAATATGAAGAGAACACTTTTGATATTGCTGCTTGTTCTGGCCTCAATGGCTGTGGTCTTCGCCTCTGATGGGGAGGAGAGGATCAATGAGGATGTGAAGCACTTCCAGCTTCAGAACACTTTCATCGGATTCGGAACCGGTTCAAGGCACCAGGGTGATACTCAGAGCGCCAAGACTCTGCTTGGTCTGGATATAGCAGGGACCACATTGACCGTATCCGGAGGGCTGAGCCTTGCCGGAAGCATCATCATGCACAGTATGATAAAGGCCTATATCGGAGATGTCACCAAGGCGGACATCTACATAAGCGCAGGGGTTCTTGGTGCAGGGATAATAACGCTGATAGTGTCAAAGGCCCTGGGTATAAGCTACCCACTATCTTTCTAGGAGGCCCGACATGAAGAACAACAAAGCTTTCCTTGTGATAGTGGCCTCAATCATTCTGATCCTCATGACAAGCTGCTTTGCCGTGATCGAAGCCAGGAATAACCTTAACGAGACCTTCGCAGTCCTTGATGTTGACTATGACGGTGAGGTCATCAAGGACCTCAGATACGGCGACCAGCCACGTAACCTCTATGATCTGTATCTTCCTGAGGACATAACCAATGCTAATGCAAAGCACCTGATTTTGTTCATCCACGGAGGAAGCTGGACATCCGGAAGCAAGGAGGACGGTGAGGCCTACTGCCGCAACTTCTCTGAGCACGGCTACACCTCAGCCACCATAAGCTACACATTGTTCGCTGATGGTTACAATCCCACAATCCTCTCGATAAACCAGGAGGTCAAGGCAGCTGTCATTGCTATAGAGGCAGAGTGCGCAGAGCGTGGAATAACACTTAAGGACATGGCCGTGTCAGGTTTCTCCGCAGGTGCCTGTCAGGCTCTGATGTATGGCCTGAACACAGCAGAGGCCTATGCCGGTGTACCTGTGAAGCTGATATTGCAGGAGTCTGGTCCCACTTCCTTCGAGCCTTCCATCTGGCGCAGCTCCGCGGTCCATTGGACCCTGAAGATGCAGACAGGTCTTGATGGCAGCAAGGAAGGCGATGCCGCATGGATCAGCAATTTCAGCGGAAAGAAGGTCACTGCAGACATGATCGGTACTGCAGAGGCTGATGCCATCTGGCAGGAGATCTCTCCTTACACTTACGTGACTTCAACCAGCGTGCCTGTGCTCTCAGCCTATGGTGTATATGACGGCATTGTGCCACCGGTCAGCAGAATAATCCTTGAAGGTGCATTAAAAAGTGCAGGCAAGGAGGAGGGGAAGCTCGATGGTTATGACACGATTGTCATGGAGCATTCCGGACACGCCCTTGCCTGCGATGTTGACGCGCAGCGTCAGTTCTTGAAGTTGGTATATGTTTACTGCGACGCTTGCCTAATTGATTGACATCACCTGTTGAAGAAGTACTCCCACGGGAAGTTGTAGAAGTAGTCCTCGTAGTTGTCCTGCGGCATCTGCTGCTGTGGCTGTTGCTGCTGTGGCTGCGCTGTTGTCTCAGTTGTAGTCGTGGTCTGCTGCTCTCCGACTGTCACCTGAAGCTCGATCGTCTCGCCCTGGCGGTAGACTGTCAGTGTAAGGACGTCTCCGACTGATGAGTTTGTGATCTTCTTCTTGAACTCGGTTGCTGTCTTGACCTCTTCACCGTTTACATGAGTGACGATGTCGTTTGTCTGGAGTCCTGCCTCCTGGGCCGGGCTGTCTTCCTGGACTGCACGGATGACTGCACCTTCCGGAAGTCCGAATCCATGGTAGTCGCTTCCAAGGTCACTGATGGAGACACCGATATAAGGCTTTGCATAGTAGCCGTTCTCGATGATGCTTGTGATGATTGTCTTCACATTGTTGATCGGGATTGCAAAGGCGATGTTGTCGATTGATGCAATGCTGGATGAACCGCTGCTTGAGTACTTTGCGTTTGTGATTCCGATTACTTCACCATACATGTTGAAGAGTGGTCCGCCTGAGTTCCCTGAGTTGATTGCACAGTCTGTCTGGATCAGATCCAGATAGAGGTTGTCCAGTGTGATCTGACGATTCAGGGCACTGATGAGACCTCCTGTCAGGGAGAAGGTGAGCTCTCCAAGCGGGTTTCCTATTGCCAGTACCTGATCACCGACATACATCTGGCTTGAATCACCAAGGATCACTGGAGTGAGGCCTGTTGCCTCGATCTTCAGGACTGCGATGTCGTTGCTGTCATCATAGCCGACTATCTTTGCATCGTAGGTTGAACCGTCATAAAGAGCCACTGAAACGGAGGTTGAATTCTCAATTACATGGTAGTTCGTGACTATATAGCCGTCTTCGGTAAGAATGAAACCGGATCCAGAGGCTGGTGTGGTGGTTGTGTAACCGAAGTAGTTGGTTGTGACCTCGGTCGTGATTCCAACTGTGGAGTTGACGTTGGCTGCATAGATCTCAGCTGCGGTCATGACCTTGCTGGTATCTATTGTGGCGACGTTCACCGTTGCAGTTTCCCTTTTCCCTTCAACAATGGTTGTTGTCTTCTCTGTCTCGTCTGAGCTTGACTTGCTTCCTGATGCGCAGAGGACTGCAAGACTCTCGGTCCTTGTGTCCAGAGGTGCCACGGTCTCTCTCTGCCCTTCGCGGATTGTTGTTGTGGCTGTTGCCTCTGCGTTCTTGTTTGCGCTTGCGCAGGAGACTCCGATTGCTCCGATTATGCCACCTATTATCAAACAGCAAACGATCAATGTGATGATCTTGCCTTTTCCTTTCTTCCTTGGTTTCTGCTGATTCATGTTGTAATCTTCTGACATGATAACTCTCTCCTTTTCTAGATAGGATGAGTCCATTGTTGACTACCATCCTGAAGTGAACCTGAAATCAAAAAAAAGAAGAGCGGATTTCTCCGCTCCGTTATATATCAAAGAACGACATGAATTGTCATTTTCTTTCCGTCAGGACATTCCGCGGAGATCTTTCCTCCGTGAGCATCCACAACCGACTTGGCAATCGCCATTCCCACTCCGGTTCCACCGGTGCTTGAGCTTCTGGAGTCATCAGGTCGGTAGAAGCGGTCGAAGAGCTTTGATGTGTCAGGCGGAACATCGTAGTCGCAGGTGTTGGAAAGCTCAATCAGAGCCTTGGATCCCTTCTTTGATAAGCTCAGGCTTATCTCTCCGTTCTCTGTGGAGTACTTTATTGCATTGTCCAGAAGGGCTGAGAGCATCTGCTGGATTGCAGATCTGTTTCCGTTTATGTTCACGTCCTCTGCAATGTCCACCAAGAGGTTTCTGCCCTTGGCCTTGGCCTGTGCTTTGAAGGCCTCGGTGACCTCCCAGGCCACATCACTGAGAGAGACTGTCTCCTTGTTCGGGAACGGGTTTACCTCGTTCAGCCTTGAGAGGGTGACGAGCTCACCGACCATCTTGGTCAGGCGATTCGTCTGCTTGCGGATGTTGTCATGCCATTCATCAGGCTCTCCGTTTTCAAGCTCTATGACATCAAGGCTTGCATTGATTGATGTCAGTGGTGTCTTGAGCTCGTGGCTCACATCCGTGATGAAGCGCTTCTGCTGCTCAAGGTTCTGCATGAAAGGCTTGACTGCACGCTTGCTCAAAAGGAAGACGATTACAAAGGCAATGACCAAAGAGCCAAGGGCGATGAGGGTTGAGGTTCCCAGCAGGGTTCTGATGAAGGCCTTCTCCCTTGATATGTTAAGGAAGGCGACAACGGTTTCCCCGTTGTCTGACTTGACCATGTATCTGTAGTTCTGCATGTTGCCGCTGGTCCTGCCCTTGCTTAGGACCTTCTGGGCTGAGGCCACGGCCTGTTCCTCGTCTACAGAGGCTATGTAGTTCATGAGTATGGTGCCCACGTTCCCGTTTCTGTCGAATCTGACAACGTAGAACCTTGTCATGTAGCTCAGCTCAAGGTCGTAGGTTCGCTGGTAGGAGGAGAAGGGGAAGGAGAAGAACTGGTTGGCCATGTTCCAGCTGGATTCATATTCCAGGATGCTTTCCAGGGTCTGGTCCTCCCTGTTTGTGCTGACTATGCTTGTTCCAGCTGTAATCAAGGAGACCAGAAGAGCCATTACAAAGAATATAGAGAACATTGCAATGAAGATCATTCTCCAGCGCATCTTCTTGAACATCAGATCACCTCCAGGGAATAGCCTGCACCGCGGATCGTCTTGATCTCAACGTTTGCATCAAGGCTTCTTAGCTTCTTCCTTATGAAACCTATGTGGGTCCAGACAACGTCTATCTCGGACTCTGTGTCAAAGCCCCAGATCTTCTCCATGAGATGCTCTGTGGAGAACACAAAGCCGGGGTGGAGGATGAAGAGCTCAAGAAGCTGGTATTCCTTGTTTGTAAGTGTGGCTGACTTAGTGCCGACTCTCATTTCATAGCGGTTGCTGTCCAGCTCCAGATTTCCTATTTTCCTTACACTGTCGCTGTAGTTCTCGCTTCTGCGGGCCAGCGCCTTGACCCTTGCAATCAGCTCAGCTGTGGAGAAGGGCTTTGGAAGATAGTCGTCCGCTCCGGACTCGAGACCAAGGACCTTGTCCTCCACCTCTCCCTTTGCAGTGAGCATCAGAACAGGGGTGGAGATGTGGTTTCCTCTTATCAGAGAAAGGACTTCAAGGCCGTTCTTGCCTGGCATCATTATATCAAGAATGATGACCTCATAAGTTGTATTTGATATAAAATCCCAAGCATCATTGCCGTTATAGGCTATATCCACAGAGTATTTTGCCTGCTCCAGAAGTAGCTTCAAGGCTCTGGCTGTTGAGGTTTCATCTTCGGCGATCAGAATACGCATGGGTCATCCTTTACTCTAATTTTATAGTTTCTTGTACTTCAAGAATCAACTACATACCTGAAACGAAGCTGAAATGAAAATAGATTAACTATTATCTTTTTCCTTGATCGACTGCTTCACAAAGTCGATGAAGGCCTCGTCTGCAAGTGGAAGAGGTTTGCCCTTGAGCCAGACGAAGAGGTACTCAACCTCACGGCCTGAGTTGACTATCTCCTTGGCCACAAGCTGAGGGTTGAGGATGTATGAAGTCTTCGGGAAGAGACTGATTCCGATGTTGCGGCCGGCAAGGGCTGCAACGTCCAGGTAGTTGTCCATCTTGCAGACGATCCTTGGCTCCGAGTCGATCTCCTTGAACCATTTGTAGATCATGTCGTTCATGTACTCTCGGCTTGGCACAATCAAAGGCTGGTCCTTGAGACTCGCCAGGGCAAGGGTGTCTCCGGGGAGCTTGGAGAGGGGATTGTCCTTGCTCATGAAGGCCGTCATCTTCTCCTGTCCCACCTTGAAGCTGTTCAGCAGGGTCTGGTCGCAAGGGGCGGTGATGACTGCAAGGTTTATAAGGCCGCTTCTGAGTCTCTCTATGAGCTCATCGCTGTTTCCGTCCATGATCCTGAACTTGATGTCGGAGTATTTCTTCATGAAGGACTCGATCCACTGGGATGCGATGTCAGGGGCGGATCCTTCTACAAGTCCTATTGAGATGGTCCCGTGCATTCCCTTTCCCATCAGTCTGATCTCGTTCGAGGTCTTCTCCGAGAGGCTCAGGATCTCCTTTGCGTAGCGGTAGAGAAGCTGTCCTGATTCGGTGAGCTGAAGGTGCCTCTTGCCTCTGATGAAGAGGACTGTATCAAGCTCCTCCTCCAGATTCTTCATCTGGGCGCTGAGCGGTGGCTGGCTGATGTTCAACCTGTCCGCAGCCCTTGTTATGTTGAGTTCCTCGGCTACTGTCACGAAGTATTTCAAGACCCTCAGTTCCATTTACTAACCCCTCAATTCGTTGTGTCACTAGGATTTCTTACCATACGAAAAAAGTATGATAACTATAATATTATATGTATTTGTATCTTTTTGCTCAAGCCCATATAATGCGAACAAAATTTTTTTTCGGAGGTATGCCACATGTGTTCAATTGTAGGTTTTTCATCTAGCACAGTGAGTGCTGATTTGATTCAGACCTGTTTTGAGCGCTCCTTCTACAGGGGCCCAGACCAGAGTCGCTTTGAGAGCGTCGGCAACAATAATGCATACCTCGGATTCAACAGACTGGCCATCATGGGCCTGCATGAGGCTGGAATGCAGCCTTTCCATCTTGGGGAGCGCAGCCTTGTCTGCAACGGTGAGGTCTACGGTTTCCGTCCAATAAAGAAGGCTCTTGAGGCAAAGTATGTCTTCTCGAGCGACTCTGACTGTGAAGTTCTTCTTCCTCTTTGGGAGGAGAAGGGGACTGACATGTTAAAGGACCTGGACGCGGAGTTCGCCCTTGTCATATACGATGCTGAGACAGACAGCATGGTGGCGGCCAGAGACCCTATCGGAATCAGGCCGCTTTTTTATGGCTATCTGGAGGATGGCAGCATCATATTCTGCAGTGAGGCCCGCTGTCTGATGGGTCTTTGCAAAGAGGTCATTCCATTCCCGCCAGGACATTATTACAAGGATGGTGTCTTCACACAGTATGCGGACCCTACAGCAGTTGCTGAGGTTTGTCATGACGATCTTGATACAGTCTGCGCTGCAATCAGGGAGAAGCTGATTGCCGGTGTCGAGAAGCGCCTTGATGCGGATGCACCGCTTGGCTTCCTTCTCTCCGGAGGCCTTGACTCCAGCCTTGTCTGTGCGATCTCAGCAAAGCTCCTTGGAAAGAAGATAAGGACCTTCGCAATCGGAATGGACACAGACCCGATTGACCTTCGCTATGCAAAGGAGGTCGCAGAGTTCATCGGAAGCGACCACATGGAAGTGACCATGACCATAGACGAGGTTCTTGAGTATTTGGATACAGTGATCTCCCTGTTGGGGACCTGGGATATAACCACAATCCGTGCAAGCATGGGGATGTTCCTTTGCTGCAAGGCCATCCATGAGCGCACGGACGTGAAGGTTCTTCTGACTGGAGAAATCTCGGATGAGCTTTTCGGCTACAAATACACCGATTTCGCTCCCTCCGCCGAGGCTTTCCAGGAGGAATCCCAGAAGAGGATCAGGGAGCTTCACTATTATGATGTTCTCAGGGCTGACAGATGCATTTCCGACAACTCCCTTGAAGCCAGGGTCCCGTTCGGGGATCTGGACTTCGTGAGATACGTCATGGCAATCGACCCTGAGAAGAAGCTCAACAAGTACAACATGGGCAAATACCTTCTAAGAAAGGCCTTCGAGAAGGACCACATCCTTCCGGAGGACATTCTCTGGAGGCAGAAGGCCGCCTTCTCCGATGCAGTCGGCCACAGCATGGTCGATGGCCTGAAAGCCTATGCAGAGCACAAATACTCAGATGAAGAGTTCAAAAAGTGCTGTGAGAGATATGCCCACGGCAAGCCATTCACAAAGGAGAGCCTTCTTTACAGGGAGATCTTCGAGAAGCATTACCCGGGCCAGGGTGATATGATCCCTGCCTTCTGGATGCCCAACAAGGAATGGGAGGGCTGTGATGTCAACGACCCGTCTGCAAGGGTCCTGTCGAACTATGGGGCAAGTGGAGTCTGATTTGGAGGTGGGGAATATGATTGAAGAGAGAGTTGATGTGGCTGAGATGTTTGCAAGCCATGTTTTCACAGAGGACAAGATGGAGCGTTACGTTCCTGCTTCTGCGATCAAGGATTACAGAAAATGCCTTGAAAGCGGTGCAAGCCTTTCGATGGAGACTGCAGACGCAATAGCGAAGGGAATGAAGGAGTGGGCCATCAGCATGGGCGCCACACACTATACGCACTGGTTCCAGCCTCTTACAGGCGGTACTGCGGAGAAGCACGAGAGCTTCATAGAGCCTGTCGGAAGGGGACGTGTGATCATGGAGTTCTCCGGAAAGGAGCTCGTGAAAGGTGAGCCTGATGCATCGAGCTTCCCGTCAGGAGGACTCAGGGCCACATTCGAGGCCCGCGGCTATAGCGCCTGGGATCCAACATCATCGGCCTTCATATCCGATGGCAGTCTTTGCATCCCGACAATGTTCTTCTCCTATTCCGGTGAGTCCCTTGATCGGAAGACACCATTGCTGAAGTCCATAAAGGCCCTTAACACCCAGGCCCTCAGGGTTCTGAGACTGTTCGGGGACAAGGAGACCAGGTCTGTGACTTCAATGGTCGGCTCGGAGCAGGAGTACTTCCTTGTCGACAAGGAGTTCTTCAACAAGCGTGATGACCTTAGAATCTGCGGCCGCACACTGTTCGGTGCAAAGCCACCGAAGTCCCAGGAGCTTGATGACCATTACTTCGGCTCCATAAAGCCAAGGGTTTCGGCTTTCATGAAGGACCTTGAGAGGGAGTTGTGGAAGGTCGGCGTTCTTGCCAAGACAAAGCACAATGAGGTCGCTCCATCACAGCATGAGATGGCACCTATCTACACCGACTGCAACAGTGCAAACGACCAGAACCAGCTGACCATGAACATCATGAGGACCGTGGCTGACCGCCATGGCCTGGTATGCGTTCTGTCTGAGAAACCTTTCGACGGGGTGAACGGAAGCGGCAAGCACAACAACTGGTCAGTTGCCACGGACAAGGGAAAGAATCTTCTGTCTCCGGGAAAGACACCTGCACAGAACGCACAGTTCCTGCTGTTCCTGTCCGCCTTTGTAAGCGCTGTTGACGAGTATCAAGATCTTTTGCGATACAGCGTGGCCTATGCGGGCAATGACCACAGACTTGGTGGAAACGAGGCACCTCCTGCAATCATCTCCATCTTCCTTGGCACTGAGCTTCAGGGTGTGATCGACTCTATAATCAACGACACCAGCTATGGTGCCCAGTCGGTCAAGCCGTTGAAGATCGGCATCGACACCATGCCGGTTATTCCAAGGGACACCACAGACCGCAACCGTACAAGTCCTGTGGCCTTCACAGGAAACAAGTTCGAGTTCAGGATGCCTGGCTCCAGCCAGTCCATCGCCGGTCCAAACACCGTGCTGAACACAATCATGGCAGAGAAGCTCTCAGAGTATGCGGATGTGCTTGAGAAGGTCTCAGGGGACATGAACGATGCCCTGCATGACCTGATAAAGGCCCAATTCACCGAGCATTCAAGGATAATCTTCAATGGGAACGGCTACGACCAGTCCTGGGTGACCGAGGCTGAAAGAAGGGGTCTGAGCAATCTGGCTACAATGGCCCAGGCAGTTACAAGGTACATGAGCGACAAGAACGTTGCCCTGTTCGAGAAGCATGGGATCATGTCCAGACTTGAGATGTCAGCCAGAGAGGAGGTCGACATCGAGAACTACTGCAACATCATCTCAATCGAGGCCAAGACCCTTCTGGGCATGACTACAAGGGAGATCATCCCTGCCATCTCATCCTTCGAGGGTGAGTTGTGCAGGACGCTGCTAGATAAGCAGAGCATCTTTGGAAAGGATGATTCCAGCGTGGAGCGTGTCGAGTGTCTGCGCCTCTCGAAGGACAATTCGGAAATCGCCGATCTTTGTGGCAGACTGTCCGATGCCCTTGATGTGGCACCGTCTGCGATGGATGCGGGTACTGCCTCCTACTACCATGACAAGGTCCTTGTTCTGATGGAGAAGATGAGGCTTCTCATAAACGATGCCGAAGGGCTTGTCCCTGGCCGACTCTGGCCTTATCCGACATACAGGCGTCTTCTGTTCTCGGTTTGATTTGAAGGAGGGAGGTTGCAATGACAAAGTACATCTTCGTGACCGGTGGTGTTGTATCAGGACTTGGCAAGGGCATAACGGCAGCTTCTCTTGGACGCCTTCTTAAGGCAAGGGGCCTTAAGGTGGCGGCTCAGAAACTCGATCCCTACATCAATGTGGATCCGGGTACGATGAGCCCCTACCAGCATGGTGAGGTCTATGTAACAGAGGACGGTGCAGAGACCGACCTGGACCTTGGACACTATGAGCGCTTCATAGACGAGGACCTTAACAGATTCTCCAACCTGACAACCGGAAAGGTGTACTCCAACGTCATCCACAGGGAGAGACAGGGAGGTTTCCTAGGCTCGACCGTGCAGACCATCCCACATATAACAGACGAGATAAAGCGCTTCATCTACAGAGTCGGAAAGGAAACCGACGCCGATGTTGTCATCACGGAGATCGGTGGAACGATAGGAGACATCGAGAGCCAGCCTTTCCTGGAGGCCATAAGACAGATCGGCCTTGAGGTCGGAAGGGAGAACGTTCTCTACATCCATGTGACTTTGGTGCCGTATCTGAAGGCGAGCGAGGAGCACAAGTCCAAACCTACTCAGCACAGCGTCAAGGAGCTTCAGGGAATGGGGATATCTCCGAACATCATAGTCCTGCGTGTTGACGAGAAGATCCGAGACAAGGGCATATTCTCCAAGATCGCCCACTTCTGCAACGT
>DMOO01000002.1 GCA_003456855.1 Sphaerochaeta sp. | reverse complement strand
AAGGAGGTGTTCCACATGAAGAGAGTTCTAGTGATCCTTGCCGCACTTGTCGTTCTGTTCTGTCTTGCATCGTGCTCCGATGGTCTTGCCGGCCTGATGGAGAAGATGAGCCATAACATCTATGGCATCAAGGCTGATGTTAGTGATGCCTCTGAGGCTGCAGACAAGGTCGGCGCAACCAAGAATGAGGACGGCACAGTCTCCATAGACTACAGCAGCGCCGCCTTGATCATCGATTCGATACAGAGCCTGAAGAAGTCCAACTCGAACATGAGGGAACTGAAGAGACAGCTGTCAGAGCCGGTGTTCACCGACCAGGCTGACATAGATGCACTGAAGGCATCACTTTACGGCAAGGCAAGCACTCTGGCTTCAGAGATCGGAAGTGATGCAACCGGGGTAAAGAAGACCATAAGGGATGCGGTGCTCACCTACAGCGGAGCCTTGACCAATGTCCCTGCCAAATCTGAGATAGCCGTCCTTGCGGTTCTGGACAGCATGGCGAGCTCTGTGGAGGAGCTTGATGGACAGACTCTCATAGAGGAGGCTCTCAAATGCGCGGAGGCCCTTCAGGTTCTCTGCAAGGTCGGTGAGATAGATGTCCTGGGAGACACATCAATTAACAATCTTGTGGGTCTTTTCACGGGATCAGGCTCTGATTCAAGGGCTGAGGATGACAACCAGTTCAGGAAGACCTTCGGGACATCTCTTCGGAAGCTGATCAGGTCAATCACAAATGACGACGGAAGCTTCAACGAACAGGGCTACAACAGACTTGTGATGGAGTCTCTTTCCCTCAAGGCCGCATATGACCTCACGACCAGGGACTATGAGATCGACTTCTTCTCCCTTCTTCTGTTCGGGTGGAGAACAGAAGCAATCCAATCGGACTGAAGGCTGAGGACTTCGGAAGATATCTGATCTGCGGCACGCTGTCAATGATGGCTGAATTTGACAACTGCCTGACTGCCCATGGAGAGATAATCCACGATCCATGGAGGCAGTTCGTGAAGGGCTACGTCACATCAAACTACGACGCCTTCATGGGCAGCGGGGAGTTCAAGGCCCCGAATCAAGACTCATTCTCCGAGCCGATGGACTACCTTGCACAGCTGATGAAGGCCGCTATGCCGAACCTTGGTTTCCTGTTCGAGTATGACACGTCCGCTGACTACGAGACCCGATATGAGGCGTTCTCGGAGGGTCTGCAGATTCTGGTTTTCGAGATCTCCCTGTACTTCATGGATGAGGATGCCGGAGGACTTCCGGCCTACATCGCAAGTCTTGGCGATGGTGAATTCGCCGCGACCGTCACCGATCTGGCCACGTCCCTTCAGTACGACATGGGCTCAGAGCTCAAGTCCCTCTACGTCATCATGGTTGACACAGGATACGGCTCTCTCCTCAACGGGCCTATCGAGCAGCTTCAGGCTGTAACAGGTGAAATCATGGACATGCTCGACTCCGGCGAGGACTTTGACTATGACGACATCTAAGGCGATGGCGACGAGCCTGAGGAATCCGATCCGCTTCCACTTGACTTCAAGGAGGAGGGTGAGAACTTCCTTCTTGGCTATGGAGCGGTGAGTGAGGGCTTTGATATGGAAGGCTTCCGCGTTGCTTTCACAGCTGCAGAGGACGAAGACACCGTGGTCCCGGTCGAGATCGGTGGCAAGAATAACGTCTACTGGTACGGCTACGACTCCGACTACACGTTCTACACCATGAAGGATGATTCCCTCATGGTCTATTCCGAGGAGGGCTGGGAGAACTACTTGGATGAGAATGTCCAGAGCATCAGAGCAGCACTCTTCAATCCGTTTGTGGAGAGCATTCTGTATGGAATCTACGAGGAGGGTTTCGGCATCTTCGAAAGGGATGAAAGCTCCGATGAGACTGTCTGCAAAAGGCCATGTTCTGCATACTGGGTAAACGGTAGGGACGATATTGACGTCATCCTGGTGGACGAGAATTACGGCTTCCTTGCCAAGACGGTCAGCTACGTGGCGGATAAACTGTATATGGGCTACACTCTGACAAGCGTTGAGATTGACAGCACAACGCTCCCTGCTGGCTACGGCGATGCCCTTTCTGCTCTTGAATGATTGATAAGGTTTTCCAAAGACAATGGGGCTGTGACAAAGCCGGGGCTTCCGGTTTAGGGTCGCAGCCCTTTCCTTTTTCCGGGTTTTTCCAATTGAAGCTTGTCTGATATGGCGTCAAGATGGCTTGTGGTTAATCAGGTCTAAGGTGTTCATCAGGTTCAAGATGCTCATCAGGTTCAAGAGGTCAATCAGGTCAAAGAGGTCTATCAAAGTTGATGAAATCACTTGCTCGGGTTGCTCGTCACAAAAACATGTACAAAGAGCAGAAAAACAGGAGCAACATGGCTCAATCAATCAAAACCCTGAAGGGATGAAAAGTCCCCTCTTGCGTAAATAGCCCCCTCCTGTTTCATCTCAGCGATCTCCAGTAGTTGCATTGACGTTATTGGTTTCCTTCAATTTGTTAGATGCTGTCGAACAAATCTGTCTTAAGAACCACTACATCCATTATTTCATGCATAATCTGTTCCAAGAATCTTTGCGGTTCTGCCCTGCAGATATCCCGTATTTGAAGCCAGAAGACCTGCAGTGGCAAATTACAGTGCAGTATGAATTCTTCAACAGATAGCTGTTAAAGTAGGTCCTGATACGGCGTCTGTCGGTTGCATTTAACACGTTATCAGTTATCAAGACATTTGACTCGATCAGCACGTTTCCTTATGTGCTTGTATTAGAGATTCTTGTACGTTATAAAAGAGAAACAGTGGTAGTGTTAGCGGATAACAAAGGTTTCAATACCGAGGGAATATCGCTCTGCATTTTGCGCATCGCACTCCTTCCAGGAAGTCGGATACTTCATGGAAAGGAATACTGCTATTTCACCGGACCATGAAAAACAGAAACGGCCCCATGAATGAAGCCGTTTTGTGACAATAATACGAAAAGCAAGTGACAACCGAACGTTTACCCGTACACCCCACTGCAAACCGCAAGGAAGTCAGCACCTTCAATTTGTCCTTTTCTACTTCCAATCTATCAAATCAAATAGTTGAAGTCAAACTGTTTTTACATTTTGAGATATAATTTGAGATATCATGGTGAACTTGAGCTCGTGGAAATAGGTGGAGCATATAGTACAAAATCTATTATCCGTTGATGGGAACGATGGCAAGAGTCTTTCCCAGTGGAGCAAGAATTCTGAGCATGGTATCCAGTGTCGGACTCGATGTTCCTCTTTCTATTCGTGCAATCATTGGTTGCTTGATTCCACTTAGACGCTCAAGTTCCTTCTGAGTGATTCTCTTCTCGTTTCTGGCATCGATAAGAGCACAGAGAAATTCGGCTCTGAGATCACTGGCAGCCCGTTCTTCTGGGGTGTAGATTTGTTCATCGACTTCCTCCCACGTTGTCCATTTTTCACTCATTTGCATCTCTCCTTATGTAGCTGTGGTATTCCTCTTTCGCTTTCATTATTTCCTTTTGTGGTGTTTTGTTCGTTGTCTTATGGAATACATGTAGAAGAACGAAAACACCATTTTTGACGCAGGCGAAAACAACCCTGTCATTCAATGGTCTTAGTTCCCAAATATTGTCAACCAAGTGTTTGATGTATGGTTTTCCAGCATAGGTGCCTCTTTCTGAAAGGATCCTAATATAATCACGAAATTTGTTCTTTCTGATTATGCTGTCCTTGTCTCCTTTTTCAGCTAGTTTCACGAGGTAGTCTTTTACCGGTTCTCTACCTTTCTCATCTTTATAGAATACAATTCTGAACAATTGTCACCTCCAAATATAACTTATAAGTTATTGAATGTCAATCCAGTCTTCATCTCAGCGATCTCCAGTAGTAGTCACCAAGGCCGTAGCGTCTGAGCTCCATGGCCTCCTGCATGTGATTCTCCTTCACGTCTGCACTATCCTCGAAGTCCGCTATGGTTCTGGCAAGGGTTATGCATCCGATCTGGCTTCTGGAGCTGAGATGGCTCTGGTCCTGCATTCTGTTGAAGAGCTCGATCTCCTTTGAGAGCAGAAGCAGTGCAGA
>DMOO01000187.1 GCA_003456855.1 Sphaerochaeta sp. | reverse complement strand
GACGAGGTGACCGAGGGCCCAAGTTACGATATAATCATCACTTTCGAGATACTTGCCTCTGTTTGCACATCCAAGGACGCGGGCAAGCTCTTTTCCGACACTTGGCTTTTCAGCCAGAACAAGTTGCTTCATGAGTTCGAATCATACCTCAAACACCCCTTTTCGAACAAGTTCCCAAATGCATTTGGAGTGCAGTTTGTGAAGGTTCCTTTTCCACCGGATTTATTAGATATGGCGAAGTATAGTTCGATGGCTCTAACTGATAGTTTCATACATTTAACTGCCCCGTTTCAGAATTTCAGGCCATCATTCATGCTGTTTTTAGTCAGTTTTTATTGACTCAAAAGATTCTCAGGACTATCATTGAATCACAAAAACATAGGAATCTTCGTTTTCGAAATTTTGATAAAGGAGACATCAAATGGCTTACAGAATTACAGATGCTTGTGCAGCATGCGGAACATGTGCAGGTGAGTGCCCAACCGGCGCCATCTCAGAAGGCGACATCTATGTCATCGATCAGGACACATGTGTTCAGTGCGGAACATGCGCTTCCGTCTGCCCGACAGGAGCAATTGTTGAGGAGTAATCCTTGCATTTGATCATTGAGGCCATCCAAGCGGATGGCCTTTTTTTTGCTTTTTAAGCGATAATCTGCTATTCTTAGACCATGGATTCAGACAGACTTCCGAAACTCAGCGTAAGCGACCTCACCTCCATGATAAAGACCACCCTCGAGAGTGGTTTCTACGGTCTTGTAGTAGAAGGCGAGATCTCAGGCTTCCGTCCTGCATCCACCGGGCATTGGTACTTCTCCCTCAAGGACCAGAAGGCCGTGATCAGCTGTGCAATGTGGAGATCAAGCGTCCCCAGGGTCGGCTTCATCCCCAAGGACGGAATGAAGGTCATAGTCACCGGAAGTCTCAGCGTCTTCGAGCCAAGGGGGACCTACCAGATAATCTGCACCTCTATGAAGGTTGCCGGTGAAGGAGACATCCTTGCCATGTTGGAGGAGCGAAAGCGCAAGTTCGCCGCCCTTGGATACTTTGACCAGGAGCTCAAGAAGCCCATCCCGAAGAGGCCGAACAGGGTCGCCGTCGTGACAAGCCCAACAGGTGCGGCCCTTCAGGACATTCTCCAGATAACTGGAAGAAGAAACAATGGAATGGACATCATCATCCTTCCTGCAGTTGTACAGGGCTCCGATGCCGCCCCTACAATTGCAAAGCGAATCGATGAGGTCAACGAGTTCCTTCTGGCCGATGTGATCATCGTAGGCAGAGGTGGTGGAAGCATAGAGGATCTTCTACCTTTCTCAGAGGAATGCGTGATAGAGGCCATCCACAGGTCCCGGATCCCTGTCATATCCGCAGTCGGACATGAGATTGACTGGGCGATCTCCGACTATGTCGCGGACCTCAGGGCCCCCACCCCGTCTGCAGCCGCCGAGCTTGTCTGCGAGAGCAGCCTAGACCAGAGGGAGAAGGTCAGCCAGCTATGCTCAGCCATGTATGACGCACTCTATGTGAAGCTGAACGAGGTAAAGCTCAGACTTGCCGCCTTCTCTCCGTCAAATGCAAGGCTGCAGCTGGACAGCAGACTCAACAGAATCAGGATGCAGCTGGATTCAGAGACCCAGGACATGCAGCACAGCATCCACAACCTGATTACGCTTCGCTCCTCAAGGGCGGAGCTTCTGAAGCACAAGATAATGGCCCTGTCACCGCTTGCGGTTCTGGACAGAGGCTACAGCATAGTGACAGACAGCGAGGGAAGAACCCTCAAGAGCATATCCCAGACAAGAAGCGGAGACGTGATATCCGTCAAGATGTCAGACGGTAGCGTCAGCGCAAAGGTACAGGAGGTTTCAGATGGCAGATAACAAGAAGGAAGATATGACATTCGAGAAGAAGCTCTCAAGGATGGAGGAGATCTCAAAGGCCCTCTCCGACCCGGCCACAGACCTCCAGAAGGCAGTGTCCCTCTACGAGGAGGGGATGGGCCTTGCAAAGGATGTGGATACGGAGCTTTCCAAGATTGAAAGAAGAATAGAGATAGTGACAAGCAAGCCCGGCGAGAGCGAGATGGGCGTCATCACCGAGCCTTATCAGGATTAGTTTCTGTTGCCTCTTCCGAAGATCCTCAGCAGATAGAGGAAGATGTTCAGGAAGTCAAGATAGAGTTCAAGAGCGCAGATTATCGAGAGTTTGATGAAGGACTCCTCGTCAATATCATAGCCGTACTGATCATTCAATCTGATTATTTTCTGTGTATCCCAGGCTGTCAGGCCACAGAACACAACAACTCCAATGTAGCTCATCAGGTAGTAGAGACCTTCTGACTTGAAGATCAGGTTGATCAGTGAAGAGATCACAAGACCCCAGAGAGCCATCACAAGAATCGAGCCCATGCGGGAGAGATCCCTCTTTGTAGTCATGGCGTAGATGCTCATTCCACCGAACATCAGGGCGGTTGTGAAGAAGGCCCTGTAGATAACGGCCCCTGTGTAGACCACGAATACGGAGCTGAGCATTGCACCTGTGCAGATAGAGTACACTGCGAACCAGGCCATGGCAGAGATGGAGCTCATCTTCTGTAGTCTTGAGGAAAGCACAATGACAATGACTAGTTGCGCTATGATCAAAGCATAGATGATTCCAGAGCTGTACATCTTCTTGAGAAGACTCTCGTTGGTTCCGATGAAGTATGCCACTACAGCTGTGAGTGCAAGACCAGCTGTCATCCAGAGATAGACGTTCTTCAGGAGGGTATTGGACCTCGCCTGTGGTGTTGAAAGTGTGTTTTCTTTACTCATACTTCAAATTTCACCCAAAACCATCGTCCCGTCAAGTCCGAGATGGGCCTAAAAACACATTCCTTCACAAACCAAGCCATTAAGTATATCCTATAGCCATGTCGTTGATAGCATTCCAGAACCAGGACATAGTCATAGCCGACAAGCCTCATGGGATTCCCACAGTGCCGCTGAAGAAGCAGGCAATGGGAGGGACTCTTCTTGGAGAGGTCGCCCTTCTCTGCCCTGAGATTCTCCAGATCAAGGGACGAAATGACTGGGAATTCGGAACGCTTCACAGACTGGACACCGCGACCTCCGGTCTGGTCGTCTTTGCCAGAAACCAGGGGACCTATGACCATCTTCAGCGGATGCAGGCCGACGACAGGTTCGAGAAGACCTACTCCGCCCTGGTCGAGGAGTCCACCAGACTGAAGGGAAAGGACCTTCCTGAGGAATGGCTGAAAGCCTTGGATAGAGGCGAATCAATCAAAATCGAGTCCTATTTCCGTTCATATGGTCCAGGTTCTAAGGAGGTAAGACCAATTCAGGACATCAAGAGGTCAGACAACTCTGTCAAATACGTAACTCTGGTCAGAAAGAGGGACAAGCTTTTCACCTGCTCCATACGCAAAGGTTTCAGACACCAGATCAGAGCCCATCTTGCCTGGTTGGGATACCCCATTTTGGGGGATCCGATATATGGGGATGGAAAGACCGGGGACAAGTTGGACCTTGACTGCTTCTCAGTGACCTTCCCCGACCTTGACGGCAAGCTTTTCACCTTTTCAAGATAATGCTCAAATGCTAGAATCACAGACATGGGAAGAAGAAGGATTCCGACCCTACTGGTCCTGATAGCCATAGTTTTCATGATAGCCTCATGCAAGACGGTTGCAACAACCTCCGAGTACACTGAAGAGAACTACGAGTATGTCTACAATCTGGTTCTGGACAGGTCAAGAAGCGATGCTGTGCTGAATCTCTTCATTAACCTCAACGAAGGCAAGGAAGACATGATTCCTGCAGACTACAGCTTTCTCAAGGAGTACAGACACAGGGTCCCGGGTTTGGACAGGATCCTTACGAACTGGTCAAAGACGACAAGGGAATTGTTGGTGCCGAACTTCGATGTATTCCAGAAGTTCGTTACAGAGCTCTTCTCCTCTACACAGAAACCTGACTGCAAGGTCGTCATAGAAGCCGGAGGAGATTCCATAAGCCAGTACCTAAGGGAGCAGTGCTCAGCGGAGATGGTTGCTGATATAAGCGCCTTCATCACCGATCTGGACGTGTCAGCATGGAGAGAGACAGCTGTGCAGTACTCAGCCTGGGTCAACACCAGAGAGCATCTCTACGAAGAGGACAATCCTGAGATAAAAGCAATCCCTTCGGATGACGAGATAAGGGAGATGCTTTCCCAGCACCTTGTGGATCTGTTCTTCACATTCCTGTCAAAGTACGAGACTTTGTTCAGGACTACCCCGGACCCTGAGATGGACAGCCTTGCCGCCTCGATCCTGGGCCTTCAATGATGGATGGTTGATAGATGGAAAAGTTGTTTGACAGCAGCAGAGTTGACATGAAATCCCAGCCTCTGGCTTACAGAATGAGGCCAAGGACCCTGGACGAATACATTGGCCAGGACCACATAGTAGGTCCAGGTAGACTTCTAAGGCGCTCCATCCAGGCTGACCAGCTGTCATCGGTCATCTTCTATGGCCCTCCCGGTACAGGAAAGACAACCCTTGCAAGGGTCATTGCAAACACTACAAAGAGCCACTTCTCAACGATCAACGCGGTGCTCTCCGGAGTGAAGGACCTAAGAGACGAGATCGAGGATGCCAGAAACCGTCTGGACATGTACGGAAAGAGGACGATTCTGTTCGTTGACGAGGTCCATCGTTGGAACAAGAGCCAGCAGGACGCCCTCCTCCCATGGGTGGAGAACGGGACCTTCATCCTGATCGGTGCCACCACCGAGAACCCTTTCTTTGAGGTGAACGCTGCTCTGGTCAGTCGTTCAAGAATATTCCAGTTAAAGCCTTTGACCTCAGAAGATTTGACAAAGATTGCCTGGCAGGCCATCAATGACAAGGAAAGAGGCTATGGCAAACTTGACGTATCCTTCGAGGAGGGAGCCCTTGAGCATCTTGTCGATGTTGCCAGCGGTGATGCAAGAAGCCTCCTCAACGCCCTTGAGCTGGCGGTTGTCACAACTCCAAGGGACGGAGACAAGGTATACATAACAAAGGAGACCGCAGAGGAGAGCATCCAGAGGAAGGCTGTGCTCTATGACAAGGAGGGTGACTACCACTTCGATGTCATAAGCGCCTTCATCAAATCCCTCAGGGGCTCGGACCCTGACGCCTCTCTCTACTGGCTTGCAAAGATGGTCTATGCCGGAGAGGATCCAAGGTTCATCTTCAGAAGGATGATGATAAGCGCCTGCGAGGATGTCGGCCTTGCAGACCCCAACGCCATCGTGGTCGTCCAGTCCGATGCAGCAGCATTCAATGCGATTGGAATGCCTGAGGGCCGCTACCATCTTGCCCATGCCGCCCTCTATCTGGCCACTGCTCCCAAGAGCAACAGCGAAATGGGTTTCTTCGATGCCCTCAAGGCAGTGGAGCAGGAATCCGCCGCTGCAGAGGTTCCAAACCACCTGAGGGATGCAAGCAGGGACTCCAAGGGCTTTGCCCATGGCGAGGGCTACATGTACCCTCACGCCTACCAGGACCACTGGGTGGCACAGCAGTATCTGCCCAACGAACTTCAGGGGAAGATTTTCTACAACGTCGGCAACATAGGCTACGAGAAGAAGATAGCCGATCTGGTCAACAGAAGAAGGGAGATCCAGCTTGAGAGCGTTGACATCAACGCCTTCCCCGAGAATCTGACCTTCTCCCCTGATGACAAGGGCAGGGATATCTGGCTCAGAAGAACCATGAGCGGAAGAAGCACCGCCCTTGAAGGTATGAGGGACAGGATATTCGAGAACATTGACATAATCAGGTCCGACAGGGTCCTTGTCCTGAACGCAGGCCATGGACTTCTGGTCTGGGAAGCCTACAGGCATACACCTGAGGGGCTTGTTGTTGCCCAGGTCAGAAACGATGAGGAGAAGGCCTATCTCCAGCAGTACATAAGCTCACTCAGAAACTCCAGCAACGACCAGGTCAACGTCCCTTCCCTTCTCTGCGACACCGACTATGTGAACGTTCTCAAATCTCTGGACGTAGGCTTCGGGGATGGCATCAGATTCGAGCACATAATTGGAAGGAATCTTCTGACAGACCTGAAGAAAGCACCTTCGATCCTTGATGGCATGAAGAGCAGATTGGCACCGAAGGGCGAAATTGTTCTTTGCGAAACGATAGTCTCAGAAGCATCAAGACTCTCAGAATTCATTCATATGGGACCACTTCAGAACACCCTTCTAAAGGCAGAGGAAAAGATATACAAGAAGGTTCCGACCCGTGACGATCTGCTTTCCCTTCTCAGGGAGAAGTTCCCGCAGGTCAGGTCAACCGACTACAGGTTCACCGAATCCAGGTCCGCAAGGGAGACTGATGTCCAGCGCTGGGTACGCAAGAGCTACCTGCCTGCACTGCCCAACCTTTCCATGGAGGAAGCAGACAAGCTGGAGAAGGAGCTAGTCTCGACTTTATGCGCCGCTCCGCTCAGATGGAACACCAGCTGCATCATAGTTTCTTTGGCATAAAAGGCATCAAACTATAATTATTTGTTTACGTAAACGTTTTCCTTTTGCTTTCTTGAATACCTATGATATAATCAGGTTTTACTAGGAGATTATTTTATGCATTTTGACATAGCTCCAATGATCAAGCTGTTCTCTCTGACTGACTGCATCGACCTTGGCATGAGAGTCGTTCTCTCTGCTATATGCGGTGCAATAATCGGTCTTGAAAGAGAACGACGATATAAGAACGCTGGTCTCAGAACCCACATCATCGTTGCCATCGCCGGAGCGATCCTGATGATCGTCTCGAAGTATGGCTTCATCGACATCGCCAGCATCCCGGACATCAGACTGACATCCGATTCGGGAAGAATCGCAGCCGGTGTCATCCAGTCCATAGGTTTCCTTGGTGCAGGTGTCATCTACATCCGCAAGGAAAGTGTAATGGGACTGACCACTGCGGCAGGTCTCTGGGCAACGGTCGGTATCGGCCTTGCATTCGGAGCAGGCATGTACGTGCTGGGAATCTCCACAACGGCAATCATCATGCTTGTCCACCTTCTGCTGAGAATCCATCACCAGAAGATGCCTACACAGACTGTTGGAGTCATAACCTGCAACCTTTCAGAACATGGTATGACGGTCGACAACCTTGTCTACCACTTCAAGGAGGTCGGGGCAACACTTAGAGACTTCTCCTATACACGCAATCCTGACGTTGGAGTGATCATCAAAGCCAACGTCGTGTTCAGCGACAAGAGATCCATAATCGAGCATGTAGAGATAATGAAGAACTTTGAATTCATTGATTCCTTTGAGGTCTATCCATAACCATAGTTGACTTTTTTTAAGCCATAGGGCATATTTAAGCGGTCAATTGACTTCATGGTGGAAGTAGTTCAATGGTAGAGCGCCAGATTGTGGATCTGGTTGTTGAGGGTTCGAGCCCCTTCTTCCACCCTAGGGACCATCTGAATGATGGTCCTTTTTTATTTGTTGACCCAAAAACAAAGAACCATTACTATTACATTCGTTGCGCTTGTAGCTCAATTGGATAGAGCGTCGGACTTCGAATCCGCAGGTTACAGGTTCGAGCCCTGCCAGGCGCAAAACAAGAAAGCGGCCATGAGGTCGCTTTTTTTAAAAAGGGGAATACCATGCTATTGTCTGATGTTGAGAAGAGGATAATCAAGTCCTATGCAGGACTTCAAGAAGTTAAGGCTGTAGCAATAGGAGGCTCCAGCGCAACAGGCAGCGGTGATGCGACCTCTGACATCGACCTCTACAACTTCGTCGATTCCGAACCCTCCATTGAGCAGAGAGAGAAGATCGCACTGCCCTACTCCTCAAAATATGAGATAGGAGGGGACTACTTTGGCCCAGGGGACGAATTCAAGGTGGATCAGACAGGACGCGAGCTGGACGTGATGTTCTTCGACAGGGATTGGTTTGAAGGTCTTGTCCTCTCTGTATGGCTGGACTGCAGGCCCTCCAACAGCTATACAACGGCCTTCCTCTACACCCTTTCGAATCTGGTTGTGGTATATGACCCTGAGAACTGGTTGTCAAAGCTGAAAAAGCTGATAAGCACACCATATCCCGAAAAACTAAGAGATAACATCATAAATAGAAGCCTTATGCTAATGAAGGACAAACCCTTCTCTTCATATAGAGCAGATTGACAAGGCCATCAGAAGGAAGGACATGAACAGTGTGAATCACAGGACAGCGGCATTCATGGAAAGCTACTTCGACGCCCTGTTTGCAATCAACAGGCTTTTGCATCCAGGAGAGAAGCGCCTTGTTGCCTTCGCCCTTTCCAACTGTTCAAAGCTTCCTGAGGATTTCGAGAAAGACATGGATGCTGCGCTTACATGCAAGGGACCGAATCTGCCAAAGGTTCTTTCCACAATGGTGGAGAAACTCAGGGCTATCGTCCTGTAGATCTGACAAGGGAAGACAGCTTCTCAATGGCAGCTGTGGAGAAATCCCCATCCTTCATTCGCCAGGACCAGTTGCGGTCATTGCACGTGGACGGGTAGTTCATCCTGGCACTGCCATCCAGACCAAGCAGATCCTGCATCTGGATCACGGCCAAGGCGGCATCGCTGTTCATCACAGCACTGACAAGAGACTCGACTATACCCTTCTCGTCCGTTTTCAGATAAGACAGGACACTTGCCCTCTCCTTCTCCTTGAGGGATCTGAACCATCCAAGGGTGGTGTCATTGTCATGGGTACCCGTGTATGCCACATAGTCCTTGCCGTAGTTGGCAGGAAGGAAAGAATGGGAACGGTCAAAGTCCCCCTCTTCGTCAAAGACAAATCCGAATTGGGCTATCTTCATACCCGGGAAGCCGTTTGAGGTGCGAAGACGAATTACCGACTCCGTTATGTTTCCAAGATCCTCGGCTATTATAGGAAGTCTACCCAACTGCTCTTCCAGCGTCTTGAAGAACCTGACTCCGGGAGCTGGTGTCCAAATCCCATGTTCTGCAGTCTTGGATCCTGCTGGTATCTCATAGCAGGCATCAAAGCCTCTGAAATGGTCTATTCGCAGAACATCGTTCAACTCAAGACTTCTTCTGACCCTGGAGACCCACCACTCAAAGCCCGTGCGCTCGTGGAAGCCCCAGTCATAGACAGGGGTGCCCCAAAGCTGGCCTGTGGCGGAGAAGTTATCAGGCGGAACACCGGAGACATCGGAGAAGGAGCCTGCCTCATCCCGTTTGAATAGTTCGGGATGTGACCACACATCGGCGCTGTCCTCCCCCACGAAGATCGGTATGTCGCCAATCGTCCAGACATCCTTTGACCTGGCATAGGCTCCGAGTTCCTTGCACTGGACATCAAAGATGTACTGCAAGGCCTCCCACTCCTCAATCTCAGAGCGTTTCTCATCCATGAGCCTGGATATAGTGGCATTGTCTCTAAGCCCCTCCCGTCTGTTCCACACTGTATGCCAACGTGCATCGTTGTATTTGGAATACAGGACCATGAACAGGGCATAGTCAGGCAACCATAGGGAATTGGCCTCCCTGAATCCATCGAGAGCTTGAAGAAACACCTTATCACTGAGTGCACGCCTTGCAGCCTTCTTCAGAAGTGGAATCTTCCACTTCGTCACTTCAGAGAAGTCTACCTTGGTCGCGGGGAAGTGTGGATGGTCTGAGATTTCGGATTCCGTGAGCAATCCGCCTTTTGCAAGAAGCTCCGGAGAGATGATAAGCTCATTACCCGCAAATGTAGACCTTGGAGAATATGGGCTGTTGCCGTAGCCGGTAGGTCCAAGCGGGAGCATCTGCCAGTAGCGAACAGAGCAGCTTGCCAAGTTGTCGACGAAATCATAAGCACTGGGTCCGAAATCCCCAATCCCATATTCACAGGGAAGGCACGTGACATGGAGGAGTATCCCGGAAGATCTTGAAGCACAGAGGTCTAGCACTTTGCATCACCAAGGGTCTCACCCTCCAGGAGCTCGAACGGGACTCTTACAATCCTCTCATTCAGTTTGGATCCCCCAATGAGGGAAAACAGAATCTCTGCGCTCTTAAGGCCTTTCTCGTATGCACTCTGTCTGATTGTCGTCAGACGTCTGCCGTATATTCTCAGATCCTCCAAGCCATCGAAGCCGATTACGGAGATGTCTTCCGGGGAACTGAGGCCAGCTTCTCGAATCGCAGCCAGGGCACCTAGGGCAGATATGTCAGACATGCAGACTATGCATGTGGGTCTTTCAGCCATATCCTTCTCCAGCAGCTTCGCCATGTTGCTTTGTCCTGATTCGAAGGTGGTCTCCAAGTTTATGCATTGGACATCGGAGAATGACATCCCTACGGATTGGAGAGCCTCTGAATAGCCCAGCTTTCTCTTCTTGACGATGGATCTTGCCTCAGCAGGAGTGTTTGAGGCATAGGCGTCATCCTGAAGTGAGAACACTGCTATTCTTCTGTGACCTCTATCAAGGACGGCCATCATCTGGATTCTTGCAGCTTCAACCTCGTCAATGCAGACGGAGATCGTCTCGGAGCTGTCAGCGCCGTCGATTGCGACCACAGGTATCTGCCTCTGCTCGAGAATCTCGTCAATATCATCGCTCACATAAAGGCCCATGGTTATGATGCCGTCAACGGTGGCGTTTCTGACGGATTCGTTTATGGAGGACCTTATCGGGGGTATGACGGTGAACATGTAGTCATGGGTCTGGCAAACCTCCGCTATCCCCTTGATTATGCCATGCGTATATGGGTTTGAAAGACTGGACTGGACCTTCTGGGGGAGAAGAAGGCCTACATTCATATACCTTCCCGTCGAGAAGTTTCTTGCCATAGGGTCAGGTATGTATCCATTCTCCTTTGCAACAGCAAGGATTCTCTCCCTTGACTCAGGGGAGATCCTATCCGGCTTGTTGAACGCAAAGGATACCGCGGTCTTAGAGAATCCTGTCTTGGCCGCTATATCTGACATTGTAACCCTTTTAGCTGACATAGATGACTTCATTCCTTAACCCTTGATAGCTCCGGCGGCAACACCCTTGATGATATGCTTCTGACAAGCGAGATAGAAAACTATCACAGGTATGATGCTCATAAGAATCAAAGCCATGGTCGCTCCAAGATCCACAGTTCCATAACTTCCCTTCAGATACTGTATATGAATAGGTATCGTCATATACTTCGTCCTGTCAAGTACCAGATACGGCAGGAGGTAGTCGTTCCAGACCCACATTATCTCAAGGATTCCAACTGAGATCAGGGTGGGTTTGAGGACAGGGAGGACGATTCTGAAGAATGTTCTCACAGGACCGCATCCGTCAATCGCCGCAGCCTCCTCCATTCCGAGCGGAACACTCTTCACGAAGCCGACGAACATGAATATTGCAAGACCTGCACCGAATCCAAGATAGATGACAGGGATCGTGAATGGAGTGTTGAGATGCAGTGTGTCCGCCGTCTTTGCCAATGTGAACATGACCATCTGGAAAGGGACGACCATGGAGAACACGCAGATGAAATAGATGAGTCTGCAGAACAGGCTATCCACACGTGCTATATACCAGGCGCTCATGGATGTGCAGAGGAGTATCAGAATGGTCGAGCTCAATGTGATCACAAGCGAATACAGGGCGGACTTGATGAATGGATAGTTGCCGAAGGTCATGCCTTTCACAAAGTTGCTCCAGCCTGCTCCCATCTCTCCGAAAGGAAGGGCGAAGGTGTTGGTCTTCACATAGGTGTTCAACTTGAATGAGTTGACCAGAACAAGGAAGACTGGAGCTACCCATATTATGCTTATGAGGGTGAACAATATAGTGAGAAACAGTTTGCCGGTTCTTTGCGCTTTCAATGTCTTTGCCATTACTGCTGAACCTCCCTCTTCCTTGTGACCTTCAGCTGGATGAGTCCAAGAGCAGCAACCAGGATGAAGAACAGCACTGCCTTGGCCTGGGCGGTCCCTCTTGCACTGGTGTTCTGTCCGTAGAAGGTGTTGTAGATGTTAAGTGCAAGCATCTCAGTGGTCTTCACGGTCGATCCGTCAGCCTTGAATCTGAATGGCTGGCCTGCAGTGAGGGCAAGGTTCTGGTCGAACAGCTTGAAACCATTCGAGAGAGTCAGGAATACGCAGATCGTTATGGATGACATCACGTTCGGTATGGTCACCCTCCAAAGTGTCTGCCAGCCACCTGCGCCATCTATCTTTGCAGCCTCGAGCATATCCTCTGGAATAGCCTGCAGGCCTGCTATGTAGATTATCATCATATAGCCCACCTGCTGCCAGCACATCAGAATTATCAAGCCCCAGAACCCATACTTCGTCTCAAGCATGATAGAGGTGTTGAGATGGGTGAGAATACCGTCGAAGATCATCGACCAGATATATCCGAGGACTATACCTCCTATCAGGTTAGGCATGAAGAAAACGGTCCTGAACAGGTTGTTGCCGTGGATGCCCCTTGTGAGGGCATAGGCCACAGCGAATGCCAGCACGTTAATGAGCACGACAGAGACCACAGTGAACAGAGCTGTATACCAGAAGGCATGGACGAAACTCGGGTCTTTGAAGGCTCTGATGTAGTTGTCAAAGAGATGTCCAAATCCGAGGAACTTGGCGTCCGAGGTTGTCCTGAATTTAGTGAAGGACAGGCCGAATCCCCTTATGAACGGCCAAATGAAACCGATGAAGAACGCCAGTACGGTCGGGCCCATGAAAAGCCATGACCACTTGCGCATCGGTGAGCGGAGCAATCTTCCGTTGACGGAGGCCGCTCCAGTGCTTTTTTTCTTTAAGGTCTTTCCCATATCTACGATCTCCGCATGCTCAAAGTGCAATTTCTTTGCGCATCTGAAAATCGGGCAGGTAACCCTGCCCGAAAATGGTCAAACAATCAGTTGTTTGCGTTCTTGTACTGTGTTGCCCAACCCTGCACGAATGCAGTCTCGACAAGCTTCCAGTTCTCTGCTGTCTGGTTTGCATCGTACTGGTTCATTGCTGAGACGACTCCAGCTCTCCACTCATCAACGTTTGGTGTGTAGTTGAAAGCCCAAGTCATTGTGTACTTGCCTTCGTTTGCATACTGGTTTGCCTGTGCAAGGAAGACATTCTCAGGTGTTGCTGCCTGCTTGTATGGGATTGAACCGAATGTTGTGGCGAGCATTGCTGTTGCCTCTGCGTCGGTGACCATCCAATACATGAAGTCAAGTGTTGCCTGGATGTCTGCATCAGAAGCCTTGCCGTTGACTGCCCAGCAATTCTCTGTTCCGCTGTTGAGACCGGCCATCTCCTCTCCGGAGACTCCGCAGTAGAACGGGATCATGACAAGCTTTGTTGAATCAAGGCCATACTTGTTGACCAGTGCATCATACTCCCAGTTTCCATTCTGGTAGAAGGCAGCTTCCTTCTTTCCGAACTCTGCCTCTGCATCGTATCCGCCAGTTGCCAGTGTTGCCGGGTCATAGGCTGAATTGTTGATGTACAGATCCCAGATGTTCTTGAAGTTGTCAAGATAGGTTCCCTTGATCGTTGCAGGAGCCTCTGTCCATTTGTCATCTCTGCACTCATAGTAGAGAGCTGCGTTTGCGAGGTGACCAGAGAATCTCCATGATGAGCTTCCGTCCATTCCACTTGAGGTGAAAGCATCGAATCCGAGCTCATTGGCTCTTGCGTGGATGTCCTCAGCGACAGCCTTCAGAGAAGCGAAATCCTTGATCTCTGATACGCTGTGGCCTGCCTTCTGGAGAAGCTCCTCGTTTGCGATGATTCCGAATGTCTCATAGCAGTAGCCGATGGAAGCGAGCTTGCCGTCTGCGGCATAGAGGTTGTAGGCATCAGTGTTCAACTCACCTGCGATCTTTGTTCCTGTGAGATCATAGCAGTAGTCTCCCCAGGTATCGACAGCAGCCTGGTTTCCGACGACAAACAATGTAGGTGCAGAAGCCTTGTCCATCTCTGCTGTCAGTGTCTCATTATACGTTCCTGAAGCAGCGGTGACGACCTTTACTGAAACGCCGGTCTTCTCTGTATAGAGTTTAGCAAGCTCCTGAAGTGTTGCGTCAGACTCAGGCTTGAAGTTAAGCCAGTAGACTGATCCATTTGCACTGCTTTCCTCTGAGGCAGACTGTGCGAACAATCCTGTGAGTGCCACAGTTGCGACCAAAAGAACGATAAAAAGTTTCTTCATATTATCCTCCTAATTTTATCTACCCAATAATCCAGGGTAACGAACTAATTCGGGCATCATGCCCTATGTTCAACATTGTAAACCGGTAAACTAAACCGGTCAACCCCTAATTTTTTTATTTTTCTCACTCGTTTTTCGTTGATTTATGCAATTCTCCTCCCCATGGTGTATAATCTCAGACATCCAAATGGAGGAGAACATGTCAGTAATCGAAATGCTCAACAGTGGGTTCATGTATCTTGTCTGCGGTGGGATAGTTCTGTTCGTCGCGATCATGTGCGTTGTCTTCATGGTACGTGCATGGAAGGCCGGCAAGGCAATAGGCATGGATACTGCAAAGCTCAGGAAGGCAATCACTTCCAGTGCAGCCTTCTCTGTTCTTCCAAGCGTCGGTATTCTGCTTGGAGTCATTGCCCTGGCGGGCTCGATGGGAATTCCTTGGCCATGGCTCAGACTCTCGGTCATCGGAGCCCTCCACTACGAGACAACAGTGGCCCAGGGAGCTGCGGAGCAACTTGGTGTAAGTCCACTGTCTGCAGAGACAATGACAACCCAAGCCTTTGCGACAATAGCGCTTTTGATGTGCATCTGCATAATGTGGGGCATGATACTGACAACAATTTTCTCCAAGAGGTACCTTGGCAGACTCAAGGGCGGAAAGAAGCAGCTTTCTTCTTCAACAGAGAAGAAAGGTGGTTTCGGCGACATAGCAATGACAGCCATGTTCATTGGAATGTGCAGTGCCTACATAGGTTCTTACATAGGTGACTTCATCTCTGGAAAGGGTCTCTTCACCTTTGCTGGGAGCCTGACCCCAATCATCACTGCAGCTGTGGCTGCGCTTGCAATGGCCCTGCTCTCCTGGCTCTCGAAGAAGAAGGGCATGCAATGGCTGGAGAGCTTCTCGCTTGCAGGTTCGATGCTGATAGGAATGGCAGCTGCCATCATGGTAGGTTAAGGAGGTGGAACATGGAAAAAGACAGATATCTTGAAAAGTATGAACATGACACCCATATTATTGGAAGGGTCACCTCCATCGTCACTCTGATTCTGCTTCTTGGATCCCCCTTCGTCATAGGTGCTTATTTGGGGTCCATGCCTAAGTTCAGCGCCCTTGGAAAGGGCTTCCTTTCGGTTGGCCTTGTCTGGACGATCTCAAGTGTTGTCGAGTTCCTGGTCTATACACCAATGCTGGGTGCTGGTGGAAGCTATCTTGCCTTCATAACCGGAAACCTGATCAACATGAAGATCCCATGTGCCATGAACGCAAAGGACCTGGTAGGTGCAAAGAGCGGCACGGCTGAGAACGAGAT